>NZ_OX241534.1:300000-600000 GCF_945836005.1 Candidatus Nitrosacidococcus sp. I8
AACAAAACTAGAGATAATTATTCAATTACATAAATTTAATATTCACCCTTAAGCGATGATATCTAATTCAAGGGATAAAGCACATCTTATTCCTCCTTCATTTACTACAAAGTTTAGTCGCTGGCGTATCTTTAAAGATAAACTAGCACGTTACTATATTGTTTTTGGCGGTATTAGCATTATTGTTATAGTAACCCTTATTTTCTTTTATCTGCTCTATATAGTTACTCCTTTATTTTATGCACCGCAGATAAAATTTAAAGAAGTGCACCTTGATTATCCTCAGACCATCTCTTATCTAGGAATGAGTGAAGATAATGCCATCGGACTTCAATTAAATAATCAGGGGCAAGGAGCCTTCTTTTCTATTAAAAATGAGGAAATCCTTAAAAAAATTCAGATTCCTGCTCCTAAGAATATAGAAATTAAGATAACCAGTTTCGCTGCAAGTCATACAAGCAAAATAAGCATTTATGGATTATCTAATGGTAAAGGAATTATTTTTTATCCCAATTATACTACCATCGATGCAGATAGTAATAACACACCTGAAATTACCTATCCCTTAGGTCCCGTCCCTATTCAAATTGATCCTGAATACCGATCTCTCAATTTAGTAGATATCCAAGCTGATAAAGAACAAGTTATCGTTGCTGCAGTTACCGAAGATAGCCGGCTTGTTTTAACTTATTTCTCTCAGCACTTAAATGGGCTGGATCGAGCCCCTACAGGGGTAACTACAGTTATTGATTTAAACCCATTAATTGTGACCCATATTATTATAAATTCCCTTCAGCAAGTGCTATATCTAGCGGATTCTCAAGGTTATTTAAATATCTATCAAATTAAAGAATGGGAAAATCCTCAACTTATTCAAAGAGTAAGAGCTGTTCCAGAAGATTCTAAAATTACTGCATTCGCATCTTTGGCTGGAGAGATCTCTTTCCTAGTTGGCGATTCTTTAGGTCAAATTAGCCAATGGTTTCCCGTAAAAAATAACGATAACCAACCAGTACTCTCTAAAATTAGAGTATTTAATGATCAACATGCACCTATTCAGGCAATTATTTCTGCATATAAACGCAAAGTGTTTTTTACAATAGATACTCAAGGTTACATTGGTTTGTACCATGCAACAGGGCATAAAACACTTAAAGTAATACAGATTACCCATCTTCCTTTAAAATCAGCCCACCTTTCTTTAAAGGGAGATAGGCTATTAGCTGCTGATTCTAAAAATAGGATTTTCTTCTTAGATATAGATAACCCATATCCAGAGTTTTCTTGGCAAAGCTTATGGGGCAAAATCTGGTATGAAGATAGGCAAGCACCCGAGTTTATTTGGCAGTCTTCATCAACTAGCAATATTTTTGAACCAAAATTTAGCCTAACCCCTCTTTTATTTGGTACATTTAAGGCTGTTTTCTATGCCATGATTTTTTCTATTCCCATTGCAATTATGGCAGCCATTTATGTGGCCTATTTTATGGGTGCTAAAATGCGTAGAGCTATTAAGCCTGCTATTGAAACTATGGCAGCACTACCTACAGTAATCTTAGGGCTTGTTGCGGGAATATGGCTAGCTCCTATAGTAGAGGAGAATTTACTTAGTCTATTTATTTTTCCTTTATTACTAGTCATTACTATACTTATTTTTGCTTATTATTGGCAATATAGATTCACCTGGTTACCACAATGGATTCAGAATGGCTGGGAAATATTTTTTCTAGTTCCTATTATAGTAGGAGTAGGGTTTTTAGCACTATCGCTTAATAAACCATTAGAGACAATTCTATTTAATGGGGACATATCTCAGTGGATTTCTAGTCATTTTGGAATTCTCTATAATCAACGTAATGCACTGATTATTGGAATTGCTATGGGATTTACTACGATTCCGCTTATTTTTTCTATTTCTGAAGATGCAATTTTCAGTGTACCTAAACATTTAACTACTGGTTCTTTAGCACTGGGAGCAACTCCTTGGCAAACCCTCATTCGAGTCGTATTACTTACTGCTAGTCCTGGAATTTTCTCTGCAATTATGATTGGTTTTGGTCGTACCATAGGGGAGACAATGATTGTGCTTATGGCAGCTGGAAATACGCCAATTATGGATTTCAATCCTTTTCAAGGAATGCGTACACTTTCTGCTAATATTGCCGTGGAGATTCCAGAGGCTGAAGTAGGCAGTATCCACTATCGTATTCTTTTTCTTGCAGCACTACTTTTATTTATCATTACTTTTACTTTTAATACGCTTGCTGAGATTGTTCGTCAGAAATTAAGGGCAAGATATAGTACTTTATAGGTATATGATATATGAAAACATGGTTTAAATCTGGTAGTCCGTGGATTTGGCTTGCAGCAGGTGCGGTTAGCATCAGCGTAGTAATGATATTGGGGCTAATCACTTTGCTTTTTATAAATAGTATAGGAAATTTTTGGCCTAAAAAGGTAGTAGAAATTAGCTATATTCAGGAAAACGGAGAAGCAATCCGATATATTGGAGAAATCATCAATCAAACACAAGACAATTTAGATCAATCAGAGAATATAGGGATTTCAATATTTAATGAAACAGATGTAAACACTAGAGAGTTACTTAACTTAGGAAATCGGGATTTTTTTAACCGCGATTTTGTTTGGATTTCAAATAATAAAATTAAAGATCAGAGTTACCCCAAAGATTTAGTTGCAATAGAGCGTCAAGAATGGGGAAATGCTTATGGTTATGTTAAAGCCATTAAAGAGCATGGGAAAATTATTGCAGAAATAAAAGAAACCAATAAACTATGGAGTGTCCTTCAGGAAAAATTAGCCAGATCCCATATACTTACTGATCAAGTTGTCCATATAAAAAAACATGAAATTAATATTATTAATAGCCGCTTAGAAACACTGAGACTCTATCGTAGGAAGCTTCAAATCCAAGGAGCTATTGATAAAGCGATCTATAGTGAAATTGAAGTGAAATCCCAAGATCTCCAGCGGAAATATCAAGAGGTAGAAAAGAAATTAAATAACCTCTACCAAAAAAATAAGCGAGATGAATTAATACTTGAAATTGCCGATGGGCAACTGATTAATATTCCGCTCTCAAAAATTATTCATCTGTATCATCCTAATCAAATGGGAATAGGGCAGAGAGTTAACTATTCGCTCCAAAAGATTTACGATTTTATTGCTAAAGATCCACGAGAAGCAAACACTGAAGGTGGCGTATTTCCTGCTATTTTTGGCACCATAGCAATGGCACTTATTATGTCTATTTTAGTAACTCCTTTTGGAGTACTTGCTGCCATTTACTTACATGAATATGCAACACAGGGTCTACTGGTACGTATTGTACGGATCGCTGTGAATAATCTAGCAGGGGTTCCTTCTATTGTTTATGGAATATTTGGGCTTGGGTTTTTTGTTTATTTTTTAGGTGGAAATATTGATCAATGGTTTTTTCCTGAGGCATTACCCGCACCTACCTTTGGTACCCCTGGGTTACTTTGGGCTTCTTTAACCTTAGCGATTTTAACCGTACCTGTAGTCATTGTCACTACGGAAGAAGGGTTATCAAGAATACCTCGCTCAATTCGAGAAGGAAGTTTAGCACTAGGAGCCACTCAGGCAGAAACTCTATGGCGTACTGTGTTGCCTATGGCTGCCCCAGCTATGATTACAGGGCTTATTCTTGCAGTTGCAAGGGCCGCTGGAGAGGTCGCACCGCTTATGCTTGTTGGTGTAGTAAGCTTTGCACCAACTTTACCTCTAGATGAAGAGTTTCCTTTTATCCATCTTAATCGTGAATTTATGCACCTAGGATTTCATATTTATGATGTAGGCTTTCAAAGTCCAAATATAGATGCAGTACAACCCCTTGTATATGCTACTGCTTTTCTATTAGTGCTCATTATTGTAGGGTTAAACTTGACTGCAATTATTATACGTAACCGGTTACGTGAGCGATATCATACAGCAGAGACTTGAGTTAAGTAAACTGATCATTATGAATATAAAAGAAAATTCCTCAGAATTTCATCAATATAAAAATAAAATTGATCCTACTTTAATTGGCCAAAGTGCTATTAAACGGTTAAGCCTTGTAAAAGAAAAACCTTGCTTGCGCGTTGAATCATTTAATCTCTATTATAGAGATACTCATGCACTTAAAGAAATTAATATGACTCTCCCCGAACAGAGAGTAACTGCATTTATTGGTCCTAGTGGGTGTGGAAAATCTACGTTACTACGATGTTTTAATCGAATGAACGATTTAATACAAGGGGTACGTATTGAAGGCAGGGTATCGCTCCATGGTCAAGATATTTATGATAAAACCATTAATGTTGCAGATTTACGTCGCCAAGTAGGGATGGTCTTTCAGAAACCTAACCCCTTTCCAAAATCTATCTATGAAAATGTAGCCTATGGGTTACGACTGCAAGGAATAAAAAAACAAAAGCTCCTAGATGAAGTGGTAGAAAAATCTCTTATCAGTGCTGCATTATGGGATGAAGTTAAAGATCGGATCCATGATAATGCCATGGGGCTTTCAGGAGGGCAACAGCAGCGATTAGTAATTGCCAGAGCAATTGCTATAGAACCAGAAGTGCTGTTATTAGATGAGCCTGCTTCTGCCTTGGATCCAATTTCCACCTTAAAGATTGAGGAGCTCATTTTTAAATTAAAAAGTGAATATACTATTGTAATTGTTACCCATAGCATGCAACAGGCAGCTAGAGTATCGGATTACACTGCTTTTTTATACCTTGGTGAATTAGTAGAATTTAGTGATACAGGTACCCTATTTACAAACCCTAAAAAAAAGCAAACTGAAGATTACATCACAGGCCGCTATGGATAATAACAAGTAAGGAGAATTTATGCCCTATATCACCTCTCCCCATACCTCTAGACAATATGATAGAGAGTTAGAGGGTATTCGTACTCGAGTATTGTTAATGGGACAATTTGTCGCTCAACAGGTATCAGAATCGGTTGAATCTTTAGTCAAGGGGGATGCAGAGCAAGCTAGGAAAGTGATTAGTAACGAATATCAAGTAGATGCTATGGATATCTCTATTGATGAGGAGTGCACTCAGATTCTTGCCTGCCGTCAGCCCGCAGCTAGTGATTTACGCCTTGTCATTGCAGTTATTAAAATAATTGCCGATTTAGAACGAATTGGAGATGGAGCAGAGCGTGTTAGCCGTGCAGCAATTCGATCCTCAAAATGGGATACCCCCTCCAATATTTATGAATCCATAAAATCCTTAGCAAACTATACCCTAGCTATGCTTTATGATTCTTTGGAAGCTTTTAAAAAAATGGATATGGAAATGGCACTTGAAGTAGCTACTAAAGATCCTCAAGTGGATGCCCAATATGAAGGGATTCTCCGCCAGCTAATTACTTATATGATCGAGGATCCAAGAAATATTTCTTGGGCAGTAGAACTGCTTTGGGTAGGGAGAGCTTTAGAGCGAATTGGCGATCATGTGCGCAATATTTGCGAATATGTGATTTACCTTGTGAAAGGTAAGGACGTACGCCATGCTGGATTAGAAGATATAGAGCAAATTGTCTACGATAAATAATATGATATTAATAGGGAGTTAGTGATTAATCCTCAAAAGAAGCATATTAATTATCTACCCCATATTTCTTCTATTTTATTTACTATTGGGCTCATTATTGTTCCAAATTTTTTATTTTGGGGTATTTCGCTTAAATTCCATGTAGCCCGACCTATTTTTAATTTAGATTATTTTATTGCAGGGGCTCTATTTGCTACTCGTTTCAAACCCATTGCTTATTTATTTTTTGCTACTGCACTTTCCTTTGATTTTCTTGCCATAGGCGGCTTAATTTTTCCGTTTGTTCGGATTCAAGATATTAACTATTTGTTGAGTATGCTGCCCTATGCTGCACTTATTTGGCAGTTGAGTGCTGTAGTCATACTATTTACTATTATTGGGTTTGTTTATCTATTTTTTAAATTTAGCCATAAGATAAAACCTGTTGTTGCACTTGCTGCACTACTTTTAAGTTTTACTGTTTACCAAGCCTATGCATTGCAACCTTCCTTTAGAGAAGCAGATGCATTTTATTCAACGAGCAATAAGATTATCGATAGCCAAGGGTATTTCTTTATTAGTACCCATCTCATTTCTTTCATAGATAATTTTTATGCTCCGGCAGATCCCTTATTTCAAGTTGGATTTAAAGGGCAAACTCATAATTGGGTAGAGACTTCTCCTAATTCCCTTAACAAAAAATTATTATTAATTATTGCCGAGTCTTGGGGTGTAATGAAAGACTCTCAAATTCAAAAAGCAATGATTGCCCCTTTGTTAAATCAATCTAATCAGTTTGACTGGTTAGAACAGGGAACTTTAGCCAGTAGATTTTCTACGGTTCGAGCCGAATTACAAGAGCTCTGTGGTTTAGATACCCATCACTATAATTTAAAACCTTTAATTCAAGGATTTAAAGATTGCCTTCCTTGGAAGCTTGCCAATCATGGCTACCAGACTATATCCATTCATGGTTCAACAGGGCTTATGTATGATCGACTCTATTGGTATCCACGGGCAGGTTTTGAAAAAAGCCACTTTAAAGAAACTAATGACTGGCAAACCCAATGTTATTCATTTCCTGGTATATGCGATCGGGAAATCATAAGTAACTATCTTTCTCATGTATTTGAAGATAATAAAAAACGCTTTGTCTATTATCTTACTTTAAATACCCATCCTCTTTATGATTTACGGGATCTCCATAAGGATATTTTTAACTGTGCTGTTTATAAAATTCCAGAAAAAAGCGAAACTTGTCGTATGGTAAAACTCCATACTCAATTTTTTGATGATTTAGCTCAAATTTTAGATAAAGATACCATGGCAGGTGTAGAAGTAATTATTATTGGGGATCATCAACCCAGAATTTTTGATTCTAAGGAATTTCAAAAATATCTTGAAGATGATAGGGTTTCCTGGATGCACTTTCGCATTAAGGATCAGAGCAAAGATAAATTTCAAATTTAAGGTAAAACATGTTTAAATGGTTTTACCATCACTTGCGTATAAACTCCTTCGAGCAAAAACGGATCTCCATTGGCCCAAGCTTGTGCTTCTTCTAAGGAAGAAAACTCTGCTACGATTAAGCTGCCCGTAAATCCTGATTCACCTGGATCTTCTGCATCAATCGCTGGGAAAGGTCCAGCTAATACTAAACGCCCCTCTTCTTTTAAGGTTTGAATTCGATCTAAATGAGCTGGTCGTATTTTTCGGCGAAGCTCAAGGCTAGACTCTCTGTCTTGCCCAACAATAGCATATAGCATAAATTACTCCTCTGATGGTTCAAGATATTTAGTTAAATAAAAAGCCTGCCCAACTACAAATAACATAGTTAGCCCTAACATTCCAAACAGTTTAAAATTTACCCAAGTAGATTCTGAAAAATGATAGGCTACATAAAGGTTAGCAGATCCTGAGATGAAGAAAAAAATTATCCAAGCAAGATTAAGCCGCTTCCAGATAGGAGAGGGTAAGGAAACAGCAGAACTCATCATTCGCTGAATCAATGGTTTTTTCATAAAAAATTGGCTGGCTAGAAAAGCAGTACCAAATAACCAATTGACTACCGTAGGTTTCCACTTAATAAAGGTAGGATCATGAAAAATCAAGGTGGCGCCGCCTAATACTACGAGTAATCCTAGAGTCACTAGATACATGGTTTCTACTCGACCATGTTTCAGAAAGTAAAGACCTACTTGTAATCCAGAGGCTAAAATAGCCACAACAGTAGCAATTAAAATAGCGTTTTCCGAATCACCTGGGGATAAATTTAAAAAAGGAATATGCTCTAATTTATCTAAAATTTCAGGAGGTAATTTATCATAGAGTTTATAGGCTCCAAAAAATAGCAATACTGGGAAAAAATCAAATAATAACTTCATCTATTCATCCTACAAGATATATATTCTGCTAATTATACGTATCTTATAAAACACACTCTAGCTAATCACCATTATGATTTACGATTTACATACCCACTCTACCGAATCTGACGGCACATTAACGCCATCTCAGCTCATAGAACACGCAGTACGCCAAGGGGTAAATACCCTTGCTTTAACAGATCATGATTGTACCGCAGGTTTGGCTAAGGCTCAGATCACTGCCAAAGACTTAGGTCTTAATCTCATTAATGGGGTTGAGATTTCAGTAACTTGGCATGATCATACTATTCACGTTCTAGGCTTAAACATTGATCCTGAAAACAAGCAACTCCAAGAAGGATTAAGTACTTTAAGATCATATCGAAATAAACGGGGTCATAAAATTGCCGATCATCTGGAGCAATCAGGCATTATCGGTGCTCTAGAAGGTGCATTAAAATATTCCCAAGGTAACACTTTAAGCCGGACTCACTTTGCTCGTTTTCTACTCGCACAAGGTTATGGTAAGAGTATTCAAGATATTTTTAACCACTATCTAGTACAGGGCAAGCCGGGTCATACAGTTGAACACTGGGCTTCCTTGGAACAGGTGCTCACTTTGATTCATGAAGCAGGGGGAGTTTCGGTAGTTGCTCATCCTGCCCGCTACAGATTAACTCGACCACAGCTTATCCAATTTCTTGAAGAATTTAAAGCACAAGGAGGGATGGGTTTAGAGGTGATTTCAGGTAGCCAGCCTTTAGATTCCACTGATTTTTTAGTAGATATAGCAAATAAACTTAACTTTGTAGGCTCCTGCGGTTCGGATTACCACGGCTCTCAAAATACTAAAAAAATTGACCTAGGGCGTATCCCTCCATTTCCTAAAAACTGCCAGCCCGTGTGGGAACTATGGCATTAAATATAAATTTAAAACAACAATAATGGTGAGTATTTGGTGGTTATTAAGTGTTTTAGGATTTCTTATTGCTTGGGGGATTATTTATGGGCTTCAAGCCTGTAAAAACGCAAATAGGGCAGATTGGGGCAGTATCCTATTAAACTATTTAGATGGCTTAAATCGGATCTATTGCCGTAAATTCCATAGGCTTAATCCTAAGCTACTTCCCTTACCTGAAACAGGGGGAGTCTTAATTGTCGCCAATCACATCTCGGGGCTAGATCCCCAGCTTTTAATTTCCGTTAGCACTCGCCCCCTGCGATTTCTAATTGCTAGAGAGGAATACGAAAGAAGAGGATTTCAATGGCTCTTTAAAGGAATGAAATGTATTCCAGTAGATCGGGAAACCAAGCCAGAAAAAGCCCTAAAAGCAGCACTATTAGCCCTTCAAGCAGGAGAGGTGATTGCTTTATTCCCCCAAGGTAAAATCCGTTTACCGAGCGATTCACCTGCTCCCTTAAAAAAAGGAGCGATTTGGCTAGCGACCCACACTCAAGTACCCATTTATCCTGTGCATATCAAAGGAGTAAAAGGACAAGGACAAGTCATGGGCGCCTTATTCCAAAGAAGTCAGGTTACTTTACATCACTATGACCCCATTTTTAGCCAATCTCTTTCTCCAGATCAGTGCTTGGCTCAAATATCTCAAGCTATTCAGGGAATATAAAATGCAGTACTGCCTAACACTGCGTTAAAGAGCTGATTAAATTAGCAAGCGAATACTAACCATTTATTTAATACTCTACCCTAGTTATCACTTTGAGTATGAGCCGGTCTGATATGCTTTTTGAACTTCCTTTTGTTCAAGATAAAAATCTTGGTACATTCAAAAATCAAGAAATAGATGCTCAATGCCGCTCTTCTAGTATCTTACAAAACACGATACGAAGTCAGCTTCCTGATATTGTCGATATTCTTTTAACGGATCGAACCACATCTACAACTAAAAAAAAGAAAAATATCATTTGGGCAAATGAAAATTATCTCCAATACAGTAAAAAAGACTATGCAGTAACGGCTCAAATAAGATTAGAGTTGATCACTGGTCCCATGAATCAAATCATTATC
The DNA here is from genome assembly GCF_945836005.1 of Candidatus Nitrosacidococcus sp. I8. Lineage (NCBI taxonomy): Bacteria > Pseudomonadati > Pseudomonadota > Gammaproteobacteria > Chromatiales > Chromatiaceae > Candidatus Nitrosacidicoccus > Candidatus Nitrosacidicoccus urinae. Next base: position 309,969 of record NZ_OX241534.1, read on the forward strand.
CCCCGTGCTTTGAAGTCACGTACACTTCAAAAAGAGCGCACAAAGTCAAAAGCAGAAATTTTTACCCCAACCCGGATCATAAAAAAACAAAATGACATCATTGAACAAAATTACCTTAATGATGATTTAGAAACTTATATCAAACGTACTTGGTTAGAAACTGCCTGTGGTGAAGCACCTTATATGGCAACACGCTACGATATGGAAACAGGGGAAATCATATCTCTTACAGATCGTGTTGGTTTTATGGATCGAAAATTACAGCGTATTAATGCTGAAGTTAATGATAAGACTCAATGGCAACAATGGGTTGAAAAAGCTTATAAAGCAAGCTATGGCTTTGAATGGAACGGTGATTCTCTTTTATTAGCACGAGAAAACTTACTCTACACCTATCATGATTATTATTTTGCTAAATGGCATGAAGAGCCAATCTACGATTTATATAAAAATATCGCGGAAATTATTAGCTATAACGTATTTCAGATGGATGGATTAAAGTACATTATCCCTCTTTCAGAAAAACGAGAAAAAATCACTCAGCAACAAATGAGTTTCTTCAATGACGAAGAATTAAAAGAACAATGGATCATAAAATCAGGGGAGAGAGTAAAAATTAAGAACTGGAACACAGGGAAAATGGAGTTTTTCGATCACAATATGAAATAACAAAATAACTATGAATGATAACACCACAATTAAAACCACAAAGTTAGTTCATCCACAAATTTATGCCTACACCTTACCCTCTATCTCAGGTAAAAACGGCTGGATCAAAATAGGCTACATCGAGCGTCAAAATGTTGATGAACGGATTAAAGAGCAAACTAAAACTGCTGCCATTGATTTGAAATATCATAAATTATGGTCAGAACCAGCACAATTTAAATCAGGCGACTGGTTTAAAGATAAGCAATTTCACACTTATTTACGTAACTGCAAACAAATTAAGCAGTGTCCAAAAACTGAGTGGTTTTTCTATAACGGTACGCCTGAAAAATCTCTTGCTGATTTTAATGACTTCAAGAATCAGAATCTTACACAAATCAAAGAAAAACTAACCTACCAGTTACGCCCAGAGCAGGAAGAGGCAGTTGAGCAAACATTAAAATATGCTAAAAACCATCCTCAGGGTGAATTTTTATGGAATGCTAAACCTCGATTTGGTAAGACGCTCACTACTTATGATTTTGCACGCCAATTAGATGCAACCAAAGTCTTGATTGTCACCAATCGTCCAGCTATTGCAAATGCTTGGTTTGATGATTTTGAAAAATTCATTGGATGGCAAACAGATTTTGCGTTTGTATCTACCAACGATTCATTGAAAGATCGTCCTGTAATGACTCGTGATAAATTTCTTGATCAGCATGCCAATGGTAAAAAGCGTATCCTTGCTTTTATCTCATTGCAGGATTTAAAAGGCGCAATTTCCTTTGGTGGTATCCACGATAAATTATCATGGGTAAAAGAGATGGAATGGGATTTACTGGTGGTAGATGAACCCCATGAAGGGGTGGATACCTTTAAGACAGAAATAGCGTTTGATAATATCAAGCGGAATTTCACCTTGCATTTATCTGGCACCCCATTTAAAGCTGTTGCTTCTGGCAAATTTGATCAAGATGCAATTTACAACTGGAGTTATGCAGACGAACAAAACGCTAAAGCAAAATGGAATAGCTTAGAAGAAGATAATCCCTACCAGCGATTACCTCGCCTTAATTTGTTTTCCTATCAAATGAGTCAAATGATTACCGATGAGGTGAATAAAGGAGTAGGTATTAATGGGAAAAATATCGATTTTGCCTTTGATCTCAATGAATTTTTTGACACTGATGAGAAAGGTAAATTTATCCATGAAACTGAAGTAAAAAAATGGTTAGATACCCTTTCTAAAAATGAAAAATACCCCTTTTCAACCAAGGCATTACGAGATGAATTAAAGCACACTTTTTGGCTTTTGAATTGGGTTGCCAGTGCCAAAGCGTTACAAACATTATTACAAAACCATCCAGTATTTGAAAATTATGAAATTATACTGGCAGCTGGTGATGGGCGTGGTCATGATGATGATAATCAACCTTCTCTTGACCGAGTTCGTGATGCAATCAAAAAGAAGGAAAAAACCATTACCCTATCTGTTGGGCAACTCACCACAGGGGTTACCGTGCCTGAATGGACAGGGGTGTTGATGTTATCCAACATGAAATCCCCCAGTCTTTATATGCAAGCAGCATTTCGAGCACAAAACCCATGGAGTTATTCGACCGATGGGCAAAGGCATCAAAAAGAAAATGCCTATGTATTTGATTTTGCTCCTGAGCGAACTTTAATGATTTATGATGAGTTTGCCAATAACTTATCTGGTAAAACTACCAATGGTGGCGGCACCACAGATGATCGTAAAGATAATATTAAACAGCTGTTAAATTTCTTCCCAGTGATTGCCGAAGATCAGCAAGGGGAGATGATCGAACTGGATGTGAGTCAAATTTTAACTATTCCCAAGACCATCAAAGCCCAAGAAGTGGTTCGCCGTGGTTTTATGTCTAATCTGCTCTTTCAAAATATCTCAGGGATTTTTGCCTCATCGGAAGTAAAAGAAATTTTAGAACAGCTTAATCCTGTCGAAATCGGTAAAACTGTACCTCGCCAAATCGATGAACCCATTGATACCCAAGGTGTTCAAGTAGATAAAGATGGTAAAGCTATAGTTGATCAGGAGATTGTTATTGCAAAAACTGATGCTCGTTTTGGTGAGAAAGTTTATGGAGATATTCAATCTACTGTTGTACAAGCAATGGATAGTAGTACTGAAAATAATCTATTAAAAGTGATTGAAGATACTTTTAAAAATTACACCCAAGAAATAATTAAGGATTTAGCAAAAGAACAGGGGTTAACTGCAAAAATTGCTGAACAAGTGGTACAGCAATCTGCCAATACGATTGCCCGAGAAGTTACAGTGGTGCAAGAGCAGACCAAAATTAAACATAAAGAAGCCAAAGTTAAGTATCAAAAGATTGTTGCCGAATCACAGCACGATGCAACAAAAATAGCAGAAGCCAAAGCGGATTATGAAGCTAAACAACAGCAGCTTGAAGCAGAATTTAAAAAACAAGTAACCACAATTGTTGAAACAAAAACTCCAGAATTAGCACAACAATTCACACAATCCATATTACAAAAAGCTGAAGAAAAAAAGAAAAATCATGTTGAAGATAATGTGCGTGCCCGACTCCGAGGTTTTGCCCGTACTATTCCCTCTTTTTTAATGGCTTATGGAACACCTACCACTACGCTTGCCAATTTTGATCAAACGATTAAAGATGCGGTATTTAAAGAAGTAACTGGGATTACTTTAGATCGATTTAGAATCTTACGAGATATTTATCATTTTTTTGATGAAGCGGTTTTTGATCAGTCGGTGCAAACATTTTTAAACAAACGGGCAGAACTTGCCAATTATTTTGATGAAAGCCAAACTGAGGATATTTTTGACTACATTCCCTCCCAGAAAACTAATCAAATTTTTACTCCAAAAAAAGTGGTGAAAATGATGATAGATAAACTGGAAGAAGAAGATCCAGAAGTGTTTAAAAACCCAGAGAAAACCTTTGCTGATTTGTATGTGAAATCTGGCTTATATCTCACCGAGATTGTAAAACGACTCTATGTGGGTTTAGAAAAACAAATACCAGATTCGGATGCACGGTTAAAGCATATTTTAGAAAATCAAATTTATGGCTTTGCTCCTAGCGAGATTATTTATAACATTGCTCGGAATTTTATCTTTGGTTTTGATGAAAAAGCAAAAAATATCAATGATTCTCATGTGGTTTGTTTGGATACCACTCCTTATGCTAAAGATTCCAAAGGGCAGGGTAATTTTGAAGCTAAATGCGATGAATTATTTGGAGGGTATAAGTGATGAAATTTGATGTAGTGGTAGGTAATCCACCGTATCAGGAAAATGCGAAAGGTGAAAGTACAAAAGATATGCCTATTTACAATTATTTTTATGAATTAGCTGAAAAGATAGGTACCAAATACTGCTTAATTTCCCCAGCTCGTTTTTTATTCAATGCGGGGAGTACAGATAAAAACTGGAATCAAAAAATGCTGACCGATCCGCATATTAAGGTTACTTACTACGAGCAAAATTCAGCTAAAGTTTTCCCTAATACAGATATTAAAGGTGGTATAGCTATTTTGTACCGTGATGCCAATAAGGAATTTGGAAAAATTGGAGTATTTACAAGCTTTGAAGAACTGCAAAGTATTCTGCACAAAGTTGAAAATAAAACAGATTTTAAATCTCTTGAGAACATAATTACAGGTCGTGGGATTTATAGGCTAACCGAATTAGTCCATCAAGAATACCCTGAAATTGAAGGGCTACAATCAAAAGGGCATAAAAATGATGTCGGCTCAGGGGCTTTCAAAATTTTGAATAATATTATTTTTTTTGATAATAAGCCTAATGACGGTCATGAGTATGTCAAAGTTCTAGGTTTAGAAAAGATGCAACGTGTCTATAAATTTATTAGAAAAGATTTTCTTAATAATCCATTTGGATTTGAAAAGTTTAAAGTAATTTTACCCAAAGCTAATGGTTCAGGAGCTATTGGTGAGGTGCTGAGCACCCCCCTAATCGGGGTTACTGAAACCTTTATTTCTATTGGTGCTTTTGATAACGAGTTAGAGGCACAAAATGCCCTTAAATATGTTAAATCTAAATTTGCTCGCACCATGCTTGGCATTTTAAAGATTACCCAAGATAATCCTAAGGACAAATGGAAATATGTCCCTCTCCAAGATTTTACCCCAAATTCTGATATTGATTGGAACAAATCTATTGCTGAAATTGATCAACAGCTTTATCAAAAATATGGTTTAGATCAAAATGAAATAGATTTTATTGAGTCTAAAGTCAAAATGATGGATTAAAAACTATTATTTAAATTAGGTAGTAAATCTCAATGAATATTTATGATTATGAAGTGACCACCATTGATGGGCAGAGCAAATCCCTTAATGAATATCAAGGCAAGGTATTATTGATTGTAAACACAGCAAGTAAATGTGGGTTTACCCCTCAATATAAAGGTTTAGAGGCACTTTATCAGCAATATAAAGATCAAGGATTAGAAATTCTTGGGTTTCCTTGTAATCAGTTTGGCAGTCAAGAACCGGGCAGTGAAGCTGAAATTCAATCGTTTTGTTCTACTACCTATGACGTGAGTTTTCCACTTTTCTCAAAAATTGAAGTCAATGGAGGCAATACCCATCCTTTGTATCAATATTTGAAAAGCCAGCAGTCGGGTATTTTAGGATCTAAAGGGATTAAATGGAATTTTACTAAATTTTTGGTAGATCGTACTGGAAAAGTGGTAGAACGGTATGCACCCATTAATACCCCTGAATCTTTAAAGAAGGATATTGAAAAATTACTTTAATTTTATTTACCTTCTTAGTATTTTGAATTTATTTAAAAAATATTTAATAAAATTAGGAATTATTATTATTTTTTAGTCTTTAAATTCATCTACTAAACCCCCATATTAATAGAAAGTAAAATTTTTGGGAGGAGCACAGATTATGCGTCAAGATAAATTCACTTCTAAATTTCAGGAAGCACTGGGAGATGCCCAGAGTCTTGCTTTAAAACATGACCATCAGTATTTAGAGCCTCTGCATGTAATGATTTCCTTATTAGAACAGCAGGGAGGTACTGCCTCCCCATTGCTAATGCAGGCAGGGGTTAATGTAAGTAATTTTCATACCCAGCTCAATAATGCTTTACAGAAAATTCCTCAAGTACATGGTACTCCGGGAGAAATTCATGTTTCTCAAGATTTAGCCAGATTGCTGAATGTGACCGACAAACTAGCCCAGCAACGACAAGATCAGTACATTTCTAGTGAATTATTTATTCTTGCAGTAGCAGAAGATAAGGGACAACTTGGAGAGTTATTGCGTAAAAATAATGGCAGTAAAAAAGCCATTGAAGGGGCAATTGATTCGATTCGAGGCGGGCAAAAAGTCAACGATCCGGGTGCAGAAGAGCAGCGCCAAGCCTTAGAAAAATATACTATCGATCTGACCGCTCGTGCTGAGCAAGGGAAAATTGATCCGGTAATTGGGCGAGATGATGAAATTCGCCGTACTATTCAAGTACTACAGAGGCGAACTAAAAATAATCCAGTGCTGATTGGTGAACCCGGGGTTGGAAAAACAGCGATTGTAGAAGGTCTTGCACAACGAATTATTAATGGAGAAGTGCCTGAGGGGCTTAAAAATAGGCGGCTGCTCTCTTTGGATATGGGGGCACTCATTGCAGGGGCAAAATTCCGAGGAGAATTTGAAGAGCGGTTAAAAGCCGTGCTGAAAGATGTGAGCAAAGCAGAGGGCACAATTATTTTATTTATTGATGAACTTCATACCATGGTTGGGGCTGGTAAAGCAGAGGGCTCCATGGATGCAGGTAATATGCTCAAACCTGCCTTAGCTCGTGGAGAATTACACTGTATTGGGGCTACCACTTTAGATGAATATCGCCAATATATTGAAAAAGATGCTGCCCTTGAGCGGAGATTCCAACGGGTACTAGTTGATGAACCGAGTGTAGAGGATACCATTGCTATTTTAAGAGGATTAAATGAGCGTTATGAAGTCCACCATGGGGTTGAAATTATAGATCCGGCGATTGTTGCAGCAGCTACTTTATCTCATCGGTATATTTCCGATCGAAAGCTACCAGATAAAGCTATTGATTTGATTGATGAGGCAGCCAGTCGGATTCGGATGGAAATCGATTCTAAGCCAGAGCCTATGGATCGCTTAGAACGTCGGATTATTCAATTAAAAATTGAGCGAGAAGCCTTAAAAAAGGAAACCGATGAGGCTTCTAAAAAACGGTTAGAAGCGTTGAAAACTGATTTAAGCGGATTAGAGAAAGAATATGCAGATTTAGAAGAAGTCTGGAAAGCAGAAAAAGCTACCCTTACTGGTGCACAAGGGATTAAGGAAAAATTAGAACAAGCTCGTTTAGATCTTGAAACTGCCCATCGAGCTGGGGATTTAGCTCGAATGTCAGAATTACAGTATGGGCTGATTCCAGAGTTACAAAAACAGCTTAGCACAGCTACTGCTGTAGAGCATCATGATTTTAAACTATTACGAAATAAAGTGACAGATGAGGAAATTGCAGAAGTAGTTTCTAAGTGGACGGGGATTCCTGTCTCTAAAATGTTGGAGGGGGAACGGGACAAGCTGTTAAAAATGGAGGAAGCATTACAGCAACGAGTTATCGGACAGAAAGAAGCAGTTGAGACGGTAAGTAATGCGATTCGCCGATCCCGTGCTGGATTATCCAATCCTAACCGTCCTAATGGATCATTTTTATTTTTAGGTCCTACTGGAGTAGGAAAAACGGAACTATGTAAAGCTTTATCTGAATTTTTATTTGATACTGAAGAAGCTATGGTTCGGGTAGATATGTCCGAATTTATGGAAAAGCATTCAGTGGCTCGACTCATTGGTGCTCCTCCCGGTTACGTAGGGTTTGAAGAAGGTGGTTATCTTACAGAAGCTGTACGGCGTAAACCTTATTCTGTAGTTTTATTAGATGAGGTAGAAAAAGCTCATCCAGATGTATTTAATATTTTGTTGCAAGTATTGGATGATGGCAGGTTAACCGATAGCCATGGTCGCACGGTAGATTTTCGCAATACCATTGTGATAATGACTTCTAACTTGGGATCTCAAGTGATTCAAGAGATGATAGGGGAAGAAAATTATCCACAAATGAAAAAGGCAGTAATGGAAATTGTAGGTCAGCATTTCCGCCCTGAATTTATTAATCGGATTGATGATGTGGTAGTATTTCATCCACTGCAACAGAATCAACTGCTAGCAATTACTAAAATTCAAATTGCTTACTTACAACAACGCTTGGCAGAGCAGGATATGCAGCTATCGCTTCCAGATAACGTGTTGACTAAAATTTCTGAAATTGGCTTTGATCCAGTTTACGGAGCAAGACCTTTAAAAAGAGCTATTCAGCAAGAACTTGAAAACCCCCTTGCTCAAGAAATTCTTTCTGGAAAAATTAAGGCTGGTGATACGATTAAGGTAACCATCGAAGGCGATCATTTTCGTTTTAGTAGCTAAACGGAGTAATATTAAAAATTGCTAAAGATCCTATAAAGGGATTGACGGATTTTTAGCATCATTTTTTCTAAAACAGAATAATTTTCTATCATGGATTCCTATCATCTTTTTAAACATATACACATTGCTTTTGTAGTCATTACTTTTATTTCTTTTACAATTCGTGCTTGGTGGATGTTATCTTCTCCAGAACTGCTCAAAAAGCTTTGGGTTAAAGTAATTCCTCCTATTATTGATACTATCTTACTTGCTAGTGCTATTCGTTTAACCTTTATTATCGATCAATACCCTTTTGTCAATAGTTGGCTTACCGCTAAAGTACTAGCCCTCATCGGCTATATCGTCTTTGGAGCTATTGCCTTAACTCGAGGACGGACTAAATCACTAAGGATAATGGCGTTATTTATCTCTTATGCCCTATTTTTCTATATTGTAGCAGTAGCTCATAGTAAACATCCCATCCCATGGGGTTAATTACCTATTCTCTTTTTCAGCAGCCCAGCGAAGTAAACTATCCAGTGCTCGATGAGGGAGTATCCGTTTAAAAAAAGCAAATGCGTAGGTAGGTACGGTAACATAGTAACGTACTTTAGGTTGAGGAGATTCTAGAGCATGAATCACTCTTTTTAATACTGCCTCTGGAGGAAGGGTAAACGGTTGGGTAGGCCCTTCTTTTTGTAAGCGCTGTTTTATATGTTGGTAAGTTTGGTAGTGGGGGCTGGCTTTTGAATTAATATGCTCAAAATATTTTTGAACTGCATTGTCTTTAAATTTACTGATTATAGGACCTGGTTCAATTAAAGAAACTTGAATACCGCTTCCATGTAATTCAAGGCGCAAAGTATCGGCAAGCCCTTCAAGAGCATATTTACTTGCATTATAAGCGCCTCGATAGGGCATACTAATAAATCCAAGGATGGAGCTATTATAAATAATCCTGCCTTCTTTTTGTTTACGCATGGCAGGAATTAAATAATTAGTAAGCTCCTGGGTACCAAATACATTGGCTTCAAATTGTGCTTGTAATACTTCTCTTTTTAAATCTTCTACTGCACCCGGCTGACCGTAAGCAGCATTATTGAATAGTCCATAGAGCTTTCCTTCAGTTTTTGAAAGTACTAGGTTGGCTGCTTCAATAATTGAAGCACTCTTTGCAAGATCTAAATATATAGCTTCTAATCCTTTATCAGCTAGGCTTTTAATATCTTGCTTTTTACGAGCTGTAGCAAATACCCGGTAACCTCTTGCTTTAAGTCCTAAAGCGGTACAATGACCAATTCCACTGGAACATCCTGTAATTAATACTGATTTAGTAGTCATCTTTAAATTTGTTTTGTTATTTATTGTCCGTAGAAAAATGGCGTTACTGGAACTGATTTTAATTTATTTTTTGACGTACCAAGCTTTTTTACTTCAATCACTTGACCCAAAACACTTTCAATTTTACTTCCTTCAATAAACAAAGATTCTCCTTGATGGATTAGCTCGCCAAATTGGTGAAATTGGGATGGAAGTAAACGTATGATTGTTCCATCATTTAGTAGTGCTCCTTCTATCTCTCCTCGAGATCCATGTAAAACCATGCGTACTTCATCTTCAATTTTTACATAATTTATTTTCTTTTTTTTATTTTCAAGATCAATGATGACTTTCTTCCCATTGGTTTGATTCTCAATTAAGAGTGCCTCAACAAGGGGAGCATCTGCTTCTTTTACACCATAAACAATAACTTTGTCATTAGGATGTATAGAATAAGCCAGCACTGCAGATAGATGAGAGGGTATGATGATTTCCATACCTTCTTTTAGAATTAAACCATCAATTTCTCCTTTAGTATTTAAAACATATTGCTGTACTATTCCAGAATAGCTGGGTAACTGCTTATCAATATTTACTGGCTGAGGCTTGGCTACTATAGATGAGGGTTGTAGAAAAATCCCTGTAAATATTATTATTCCTGATAAAATATTTAGTTTTTTATTCATAGTTTTATTTCCGTATTTATTTCTAACTCAATTGCTTCTAAAACTCCCATAGGATTTTTAGCTTGAGTAATAGGACGGCCAATTACAAGATAATCTGATCCATTTGTCATCGCTTGCTTTGGGGTAAGCACTCTTTTTTGATCACCTGATTGAGTACCTACTGGGCGTACTCCTGGGGTGACTAACAAAAAATTTCTACCAAAAGATTGGCGGAATAGTGGAGCTTCTAACCCGGAACAAATAATTCCATCTAATTCAGATTCATAGGCAAGTTGTGCTAATCGCAAGCCATTTTCTTCAATAGTTCCTGATAAACCAATTTGCTTTAGCGTGGTAGAATCCACACTAGTCAAAAGGCTAACCGCAGTGAGTAAGGGAGCTTGGGAGTATTGCGCCAATGCTTCTCGAGCAGCGATAAGCATTGTTTTTCCCCCTAAAGCATGGACATTAATCATCCACACTCCAAGCTCAGCTGCGATAGTACAAGCCCGTGCAACTGTATTAGGAATATCATGAAATTTTAAATCTAAAAAAATTTTAAACCCTCGATTTACTAAAGCTCTAATAAACTGGGGCCCTGCTAAGGTAAATAATTCTTTACCTACTTTGACTTGGCATCGAATAGGATCTAGCTGATCTATCAAACTCAGAGCTTGGCTAGTATCTGAATAATCTAAAGCAATAATAATTGGAGATACTCTAGTAGTCATTTTTAACTTGTTTGCCATGATCAAGGGTTTACTTAAATTCATCGTAATATATGATTAATAGTTAATATTATCTTAGCCCTCAAAAGGGGTAGTAATCAAAATCAATTAAATGGAATTTGAATTATTAGCTACATCTGGTCCTGCTAGAAAAGGGCAGCTTAGGCTTCCACGAGGTACTATTGAAACCCCTACATTTATGCCAGTAGGTACTTACGGTGCAGTAAAAGGAATCAGTCCTGAGGAGTTACGAACCTTAGGTGCTGAAATTATTCTTGGTAATACCTTTCACCTTATGCTCCGACCCGGTGTAAATATAGTGAAAGATCATGGGGGGCTACATCAATTTATTCATTGGGATCGACCTATTCTTACTGATTCTGGAGGATTTCAGGTGTGGAGTTTAGGCACTATGAGGCAGATTAGTGAGGAAGGTGTTCATTTTCGATCACCGATTGATGGCACTAAAATTTTTCTTGGTCCTGAACAGTCCATTACAATACAAAAGGGTTTAGGATCCGATATTGTGATGATCTTTGATGAGTGCACTACTTACCCTGCTGATAAAAAAATAGTCTATGAATCAATGCAACTCTCTTTACGGTGGGCTAAACGATCCTACATAGCTTATGGTGAATCCTCTGGGGCATTATTTGGTATTATTCAAGGGGGGATGTATTCGGATTTAAGAGAGGAATCTTTAGAAGGATTAGTAGAGATTGGCTTTGATGGTTATGCCATAGGAGGATTATCTGTGGGAGAACCTAAAGAGATGATGCTAGAGGTACTCGCACATATTGCCCCTAAAATGCTTGTGAATAAACCTCGTTATCTAATGGGAGTAGGTCGACCAGAAGATATTGTAGAGGCAGTGAGTCAAGGTATAGATATGTTTGATTGTGTTATGCCTACCCGCAATGCTCGTAATGGCTACTTATTTGTGGAAAAAGGAATTATTCGGATTCGAAATAGCGTTTACCGTAATGATACTCGTCCTTTAGATGAAGATTGTGGTTGTTATACTTGTCAGCACTATAGCAGATCTTATTTACATCATTTAGATAAAAGCCATGAGATGCTAGGGGCACGATTAAATACTATTCATAACTTATATTATTATCAATTTCTTATGAAGAATTTACGAGATGCAATTGAACAAAATAAATTAACAGGATTTATTACTAAATTTTATGCTGATCGTGGGCAAGAGAGAGTCTCTGTGAGATAATCAATCTTTTATTTTTTTTGGAGATTATGCGGCAATGCCTTCTATTTTAGATTTTTTTATTTCTTCTGCTTGGGCACAAGAACAAGCAGCACCTCAACCTCCTGGATTGTTATTTAACCTTTTCTTTTTTGCATCCCTATTACTCCTGTTTTACTTTTTCTTAGTTCGCCCCCAACAAAAACGTGCAAAAGAGCATACTAAGCTTTTAGAAGGGTTAAAAGCAGGGGATGAAGTAATGATTGATAGTGGTATTATGGGTCGTTTAATAGAGCTTTCAGATAATTCTGTTATTTTAGAAATTAGCGAGGGTGTTAATATTAAGGTACGCCGCTCCTCTGTAAATGCTGTGCTGCCTAAAGGCACTCTTGAAAAACTGTAAGAAAACTTAAATTCCCGATGAATCGATATCCCCTTTGGAAAAATTTATTAGTTATTTTTGTAGTATCTGTAGGTACACTTTATGCTTTACCAAATCTATTTGGTGACATCCCTGCTTTACAGATTCTAGCTACACGAGGCAGTGATTTAGAACCAAAACTGGTTGCTGAAATAGAACAAACTCTTAAAGAGCAGAGCTTAGATTATCAATCTGTTCATTTGGAGGATAAGCGACTTTCAATTTTATTTCCAAACTCAGATACCCAACTTAAAGCTCAAGACACTCTTCGAGAGAAATTAGGCGATGGCTATTCGGTAGCATTGTATTTAGCACCTACAACACCTAAATGGTTAAGTGCAATAGGTGCATTACCTATGAGTTTAGGGTTAGATTTAAGAGGTGGTGTGCACTTTCTTATGGAAGTGGATATGGATGCTGCTTTACGGCAAGCAGAAACTCGCTATGTAGAGGATTTTCGTACCCTATTACGGGAGAAAAAAATACGCTACCTGAGTATCGGACGAATTAACGGGGGAGGGGTAGAAATAAAATTTCGGGAAGTAGCACAACGGGATGAAGCACAAAAATTAATTCATAATCAATATATTCAACTTCAGCTACAGCCCATAGATGAAGACCAATCCCATAGACTAAAAGCCATTATAGACGAGAAAGAGAAGGCAGAAACTAGGCGATTAGCTGTTCAGCAAAATATCACCACTCTACGTAATCGCATTAATGAACTTGGTGTAACCGAGCCTACTATTCAACGGCAAGGACAAAATTATATCGTAGTAGAGCTACCTGGAGTACAAGATCCTGCCCGAGCTAAGGAAATTTTAGGTGCAACAGCAACCCTTGAATTTCATCTTGTAGATACTACCCATGCTGCCACAGAAGGGAGAATACCTGCAGGCTCTAGGGTGTATTATGAACGAGATGGCGGATCTGTCTTATTACAAAAAAGAACAATTTTAACAGGAAGTCATATTACAGACGCTTCTTCTGGGATTGACCAGCAAACCAGTAGTCCTGCAGTATACGTTACTTTAGATGGACAAGGTGCTCGCTCTTTCAGTAAAATTACTGGTCAAAATATCGGCAAACCAATGGCAGTAGTATTTATTGAAACAAAAGTGGAAAATAAAACAGATACTGATGGCAATCCAGTCAAAGTACATCGGCAAGTAGCAGAAGTCATTAATATTGCTACTATTCGAGATCAGCTTAGCAAACGGTTTCAAATTACAGGGCTTGATTCGACAGAAGAGGCGCGCAATCTAGCACTTTTATTACGGGCAGGAGCATTAGCTGCACCTACAGATATTGTAGAGGAACGCACTATAGGACCAAGCTTAGGACAAGATAATATTGATAAAGGGATTCGTTCCGTTTTAGTTGCTTTTTTGGTCGTCTTTATATTTATGGCGATGTACTATCAAGTTTTTGGTGTAATTGCAAATCTTGCCTTAGCAACTAATGTAATTTTACTGGTTGCCTTACTTTCTTTATTACAAGCTACTTTAACGATGCCTGGTATCGCAGGGATTGTGCTTACAGTGGGCATGGCAGTAGATGCTAATGTACTTATTTTTGAACGAATTCGTGAAGAGCTTCGTAATGGAAATAGCCCGCAAAATAGTATTGATGCAGGTTATAGCAATGCTTTTGCATCCATTGCTGACTCAAATTTAACAACCCTGATTGCTGGGTTAGTACTATTTGGGATTGGTAGTGGTCCTATTAAAGGATTTGCAGTCACCCTATCCTTAGGGATTTTAACCTCTATGTTTACTGCAATTATCGGTACTCGCTCTGTTGTTAATTTTATTTATGGAGGTCGCCGTAGCACTAAATTACACATTTGATCCATTCATTTGGTAGAGGTGGTTACGATTCCAAGTTAAATTATTATTCGTACCTTGGGTAAAAGTGACTTGAAATAATTGTAATCGGCTGCTTAAAAAAGAGGCTTCAGAGCCAGCAAGATAAAGCCGCCATGCTCGTATAAACCGTTCATCAAACATCTCTTTTACCCGATCGGTTTGTTTTTCAAAACGCTCTAACCAATTCTCAAGTGTTTTTGCATAGTGAAGTCTAAGGTTTTCAATGTCTGTTACTGAGAAATTCCATGGCTCAAAGATATCTGAAATGACTTCACATAGGGTTGGAGGGTAAGCTCCAGGAAAAATATGCCGGCGTATCCAGCGGTTAATATGACGAGGATAGTTGCGACCAATAAAATGTAGTAATCCTCGTCCTTCTGGAGTTAAACTCCGATGAATCACCGATCCCATCTCTGGATAACAGGCTTTACCTACGTGCTCTAACATCCCTACAGAGACAAAAGCATCAAATTTGCTCGAAATATTGCGATAATCATCCTCAACAAATTGAACTTTATCACTGATTCCTGCTATTTTAGCCTGCTCTCGAGCATAGGTAAGTTGTTCTTTAGAAATATTGTAGGCTTGAACATTTACTCCATAATGCTTAGCCATATAGATGGCTAGAGCACCCCAGCCACAGCCTGCTTCTACCACTTTTTCTCCAGACTTAAGTTCTAATTTTCTACAAATATGCTCCATTTTTGCTATTTGTGCCGCTTCTAGCTCCATATTAGGATCTGGAAAATAAGCACAAGTATAGGACATATTTTCATCCAGCCAGAGCTTATAGAAATCATTACTAATATCATAATGATGATGAATATACCCCTTAGCTCGAGACAGAGTATTTGCTCTTGCATCAAAAATCAGTTTACGAATTTGATATCCTAATCTAGGATGATCATTAACATCCTGACTACCCCAAAATTTAATTAGGGTAACTAGATCTCCTTCGATAATAAGTTTACCGGCTACATACGCTTCACCCACATATAACTCCGGATCAATAAGGATTTTAAGCAAAGCAATTCGACTATGAACTGTAATATGGGTAGTGGCAGGTTGAATTCCACCCAAAATATGCCTTTTATCCCATAAAGTAACATCTACAGGGACATCCTTGATTAGGGATTTGATTTTGGTAATTAGCCACTGGCTAGCACCTTTTGTTACTTCTTGCGTCGCTAAAGGAGTTTGTTCCATTTTTTTTACCATGAGGCTGATACAATAAATAGAGATTAGCATGATACTTTTATAAAAAAAATATAATTCTCTATCCTTGCTAATCAAGGATAGATTAACCATTCCTTACTTTACTTTTTATTAGATAAATAATAAGTTACTTTAGAGAGAGATGTCATAGTACCCACTTAAAATCAATGCTTATAAAATATTTTACAAATTTATGCCTGTTTAAAATGGGCCCCTCAGATGCTCCTGCCTCAAGGCGAGTACTTTATCAAGTGCTAGGAATTTATGTAGGAGTAGGGTGGCTTATTTCTTTATTACATTTATCTCCTATGCAAGGAGTGCTTTCTGTATTGATTGATATTGTATTTGTTATAGGAGTAACTTGGGGGTTACTTACAGTACGAGGCTATCAGTATCGATTACTGCAAACTTTAATTGCTTTAGTAGGATCTGGAGTAATTATCAAAATCTTAGTATTTCCTCTGTTAATATATTTGAAAAAATCAACTCAACAAGCCGGGTTTTCACCCGATTTTGTGTTGTCACTTTTAGCTGGGCATATGGTATGGAGTGCCATGATAAAGGCGTATATCTTTCGTGATGCTCTTTCAGTATCCCTGACTATGGGAATTCTGATTACTATAGTTTATATTTCAATTTCAGTTAAACTGATGGGCTTTATATTTCCATTGTCAACATAGCTGGCTTATTTCTATGAAACACATTCATATACTAGGAATAGGCGGCACTTTTATGGCAGGGCTTGCTCTTCTAGCTCAGGAATCTGGCTTTCATGTGACAGGATCAGATCATAATATCTATCCTCCTATGAGCGATCAGTTAGCAGCTGCAGGTATTTCTGCTTATGAAGACTATGATTTTGCACAATTACAACCAGCACCTGATTTAGTTGTCATAGGTAATGCTCTATCTCGAGGTAATCCTGCAGTAGAGTATATTTTAGCTCAAAAAATACCTTATACTTCAGGACCCCAATGGCTTGCAGATTGCATTTTAAGAAACCGATGGGTATTAGCGGTAGCAGGCACTCATGGGAAAACAACTACGAGTAGTCTTCTTGCTTGGATATTAGAATATACCGAACGCAACCCTGGGTATCTTATTGGGGGAATTTGTAAAAATTTAAATAATTCTGCTCGATTAGGTCGAAATCCTTATTTTGTGATTGAAGCAGATGAGTATGATACTGCATTTTTTGATAAACGCTCTAAGTTTATCCACTATCACCCTCAAACACTCATTTTAAATAACTTGGAATATGATCATGGAGATATTTTTCCGAATTTAAAAGCAATTCAGCAGCAGGTACATTATCTAATACGTACTGTAGCAAATAATGGTCTAATTATTATGCCTCAAGGTAATTCTGCTTTGAATGAAGTGCTTAATATGGGGTGCTGGACTCCTGTTACTTATTTTTCTACGAACAAGGAAAAACATGATCTTACTGCCCATATTATTAATGGTGATGGTAGTAGTTTTGAAGTCTGGAATAATGATATTTATCAAGGGCAAGTTAGCTGGCAACTATTAGGGCATCACAATGTAAATAATGCACTTGCTGCGATTAGGGCAGCACTTCATATCGGAGTATCTATTCATCAATCTTGCCTCGCACTTGCACGATTTCAAGGGGTAAAAAGACGCTTAGAAATATACGGTGAAGTAGGTGGAATTACTCTTTATGATGATTTTGCTCATCACCCTACAGCAATTAAAGCAACCCTTCATGGGCTACGTGCAAAAATAGGAAAGAATCGAGTAATTACAATACTTGAACTAGGTTCTAATTCTATGAAACTAGGTATTTATCAAGATAGCTTGGCTTCTGCTCTGGCACAAGCAGAACAAATAGTAATTTACTATCCTGAGGGCCTTTCTTGGTCTTTAGATTCAGTAAAGCATGATTTAGAAGGCAAAGAATTATTAATTACAAATAGCACCCAAAAAATTGTTGATTATTTATCAGTGCAAGCCAAGTTTGGAGATCATATTGTTATTATGAGTAATCGTGGATTTGATAACCTTCATCAACGATTACTCACTGTGCTTAAAGCAAAAAACTCCTAGTGTATAACTCTAGTAAGGAAATTGCTTTAGCGATGACCGGTGCCTCAGGAATCAGTTATGGATTAAGGTTATTGGAGTGTTTGCTGAAAGCAGGCATTACTGTGCATTTAATGATTTCTCGTGCAGCTTATACTGTGGTTGCCATGGAAACGGATCTGCGGCTTCCCTCTCGTTCAAAAGATCTGCAAAGATATTTAGCAAATTATTTTTCAGTAGCACTAGAATTAATTCATTGTTATAGTGAAAATCAATGGACCTCTCCTTTAGCGAGTGGATCTCATTGTATTCCGACCATGATAGTATGCCCTTGTACTGTAGGTGCTATTTCTGCAATTGCCCGAGGCGCTAATGATAATTTGATTGAGCGAGCAGCTGATGTAATGATTAAGGAGCAGCGAAAATTAATTCTAGTGCCTAGAGAAACTCCTTTTTCAGCAATCCACTTAGAGAATATGCTTACGCTAGCACGATTAGGTACTGTTGTCCTTCCAGCAAATCCCGGGTTCTACCATCAACCACAACATATTGGAGAATTGATAGATTATATCGTAGCACGCATTTTAGATCATGCAGAAATTCCTCATCAGCTACTCGCCCGCTGGGGAGAGAATTAATTTTAATCTATATTGTGTTTTATACTTCGTTTTGAACGCCAAGCAATGGTGATGAATACCAAACCTATACCAGCAAATAGCCAGCTTAGAAGGGGGATTTCTTCCCATATAATAGGTACTGTGTTATTTACACTATAAATCACTGCTGACCCAAGTAATAAAGCTGCACCAACTACTGCAGTAGTCACTCTTAAACTTGCTCTACGTATTTCTTGATTTAATACACTAAGATCTTCAGGTGCTAATCGGATACGTAAATGACCCTTGCTAGCTTGCTTAATTACCTCATAGGTTAATAGAGGAATCTCGGGAAGGGTATTCGCCCACCTTGGCATATTCGTTTTTAATGCACTATAGGCTGCATAGGGGCCTGTCTGCTGATTCATCCATCGTTCTAAAATGGGTTTTCCTGTTTTCCATAGATCTAAATCTGGATAAAGACTACGACCTAGACTTTCAATACTAAGCAAGGTTTTTTGTAATAAAACTAGCTGAGGTTGTACTTCCATGTGAAACCTACGAGCAGTTTGAAATAAGCGTACTAAAAACTGACCAAAGGAAATATCTTTTAATGGACGATCGAAAATAGGCTCACAAACACTGCGAATTGCAGATTCAAACTCATCTACCCGAGTATCAGATGCTACCCAGCCAGCATCTACATGAAGCTCAGCTACTCGTCGATAATCATGGTTAAAAAAGGCAAGAAAATTTTCAGCAAGATAGTGCTGATCCTCTGTTCCTAATGTACCCATAATCCCAAAATCGATTGCGATATAGGAAGGATTTTCAGGATTTTTAGTAGAAACTAAAATATTCCCTGGATGCATATCTGCATGAAAAAAACTATGCTGAAATACCTGGGTAAAAAATATTTCAACTCCAGTTTCCGCTAATCGTTGAAAATTTATTTCATGGTGTTGAAGTTTTTTAATATCTCCAACAGGAATGCCATATACTCGTTCCATCACTAACACATTGGATCGGGTATAGTCCCAATAAATCGTAGGCACATAAAGGTTAGCCGATCCAGTGAAATTACGCTTTAATTGAGAAGCAGAAGCACCTTCTCGAATCATATCAAGCTCATCGTATAAGACTTTTTCTAGCTCTGCTACTACACCACGAGGATGAAGTCGAGGGCCTTCAGACCAGTATTTCTCCGCTAACCCAGCAAGAATATGTAAAAGCTCTATATCACTTTGGATGATGCGTTTAATCCCTGGTCTTACTACTTTAACAACTACTTTAGTGCCATCCTTGAGTACTGCTCCATAAACTTGAGCAATTGAGGCAGAAGCTAGGTGTTGGCTATCAAAAGATATAAATATCTTTGCAATAAGTTGCCCATAAGCTGCTTCGATAATTTTTTTAGCTTGATCATAAGGAAAAGGGGCAACTCGATCTTGCAGCAAGGAAAGCTCATCAGTAATATCACTCGGCAGTAGGTCATAACGAGTAGAAAGTATTTGCCCAAGCTTTACAAAAATAGGACCTAAATCTTCTAAAGCTCTCCGGATACGTACTCCTCTAGGGGCGCTAGAAACTGTTTTACGCCAGCGACCCGGAAGGATGTATGCTAGAAAACGTATGGGGCGAAATAAATGGGTAGCAAGAATAATTTCATCAAGCCCATGGCGTAATAAAGTCCAGTTAATATAAAAGAGGCGAAAAAATTGATACAGTTTCATAGCTGATGCATTAATCGTTGAATTCTAGCTTCTAACCTATTTAACTGAGCACGCAGGTGATCTACCGTATCCAGAAAATGAATAACTTCTCCATGATTAGGTAATAATTGTATTTCTTCATGCAAATATTCAGTTAGACTTTGGCCTAATGCTTTTACTGTACTACTACCCCAAGATTTAGCGTATCGTATGTTACTGCCAATTTGGTAGGCTAAAATATCTCCTGTGTATTTGGAGAGTATTTCTTCCCAATCTAAGTTAGATTCTTGAACAAACTGCTTAAGCTGCTGGATAAATTCTACATCTCCATGGATTTGAATATCGCCTGTAAAAGGAATCTCAGGAGCTTGAATATAGGAAATTGCTGCTTTTAAGAAAGCCGAAGTTTTCCCAGATAGGGTAGCTTTTGGTATAGCTTCTGTGGAAGTACTTAACTCTATATTACTTGGAGTGATTTTAATGAAAATTTCAATTTGGAGATCTGTCAGCTCAACTTTTAGGTATTTTCCAGAAAGATTTATTAGCCGTTGGTTGTAATTAGGGTGCTGTTGTAGAATATTATTAATAATCGTAGCAATTGGTCCCAATAAAATAGAAGGCGTAGACACAATTATATCCCTTGGCTAATATTAATATTTGTAACCTTTATGAAGTGCTACAATACCTTGACTCAGATTATAGAATGTACAATGATCAAAGCCTACAGAATACATTAATTCCTTTAATGTGTTTTGATCAGGGTGTTTACGAATGGATTCTACTAAATAGCGATAACTATCTGCATCTCCAGTAATGAATTTACCAAGTTGGGGGAGTATCCAGAAAGAATATTTATCATAAATAGGAGTTACCCACGGCGTGGGTTTTGAGAATTCTAAAATTAATAACTGCCCTCCTGGTTTTAATACTCGGTACATAGATTGTAGAGCTGCTAGTTTATTTGTTACATTACGTAATCCAAATGCTATAGTAATTCGGTCAAAATAATTGTTGGGAAATGGTAAAGACTCAGCATTAGCCTGTGTATAGCTTAGGTTTCCGATTTTTCCTAAATTAATTAATCGTTTTCGACCATTTGCAAGCATGCTAGAATTAATATCAGTGAGGAAAATATGCCCACTCTTACCTAATCGATCAGAAAATAGCTTTGCAATATCTCCAGTACCACTCGCTACATCCAAAATCTGCATTCCCGGACGGATATTGCTTAATTCAATAGCAAAACGCTTCCAAACCCGATGAACACCTAAAGACATAAGATCATTCATTACATCATAGCGATTAGCAACTGAGTGAAAAACTTCAGCTACTCGTTGAGCTTTCTCCTCTATAGCTACTTCTTGAAAGCCAAAATGAGTGGTTTGTTTTTGCTCCATTACAGCCCTTATTTATCAGTCATCGTTTTTAGTTTTGGAATCTTTCCGTGTATAGCCTACTGTCTGTAATCGGTCTAAATAATCTTGCCACAGCTGATCCTGCTTTTCTCCAAGTTCATATAAGTATTTCCAAGAATAGAGTCCAGTACTATGACCATCACTGAAATATAATCTAATCGCATAGTTTCCAACCGATTCGATATTTTTAATCATTACTGACTCCTTACCAATCAGTAATACTCTTTGTTCACTACCATGACCTTGTACTTCTGCTGAAGGAGAATATATTCTTAGAAATTCACATGGCAATAAGTACTTAGCTCCGTCATCAAATTCAAGTTCAAGAATACATGAATTACGATGTAATCTAATAATAGTAGGAATTGGGTGGGAAATTATCATAGACTAGAAAGAAGACTTTACTTTATAAAATATAGCGAGATAAATCTTCGTCTTTTATTAAATCTCCAAGTTGGCTATTTACATAATGAGAATCAATAACTATTTCCTTATTTATACAGTCTTCAGATTCAAAAGAGAGACTTTCTAATAGACGTTCCATAATAGTATGGAGACGTCGAGCACCAATATTCTCAGTACGCTCATTGATATGCCAAGCCATATGGGCGATCTGTTCAATCCCATCTTTAGAAAAAGTTAAAGAAATACCTTCAGTTCTTAGCAATGCTATGTACTGTTCAGTAAGCGAGGCCTTTGGTTCAGTTAAGATACGAATAAAATCATCAATAGTAAGTGCATTTAATTCTACCCGTATGGGTAAACGCCCTTGTATTTCCGGAATAAGATCTGAAGGCTTAGCAAGGTGGAAAGCGCCAGAGGCGATGAATAAAATATAATCGGTTTTAACTATGCCATATTTTGTAGAAACTGAACTTCCCTCGATCAAAGGTAGTAAATCTCGTTGCACTCCCTCTCTTGAGACGTCGGTACCTGAAAATTCAGAACGCTTTGCAATTTTATCAATTTCATCCAAAAATACAATCCCGTCTTGCTCTACGCTCTTTATAGCACGTACTTTTAAGTCTTCATCATTGACTAATTTTCCTGCCTCCTCTTTAGTTAGTAGTTTAAAGGCTTCTTTTACCCTTAGTTTCTTTTTTTTAGTGCGAGATCCATTTAGGTTTTGAAATAAACTTTGAAGCTGGCTTGTCATTTCTTCCATGCCAGGGGGGGCCATGATTTCAACTCCCGTAGATGTGATAGGTAAATCGATTTCTATTTCTTTTTCATCTAATTTCCCTTCCCGAAGCATTTTACGGAATTTCTGCCGAGTATTTGATTCTTCTTCTCTTGATTCTGAAACTGCAGTTCTTGGAGTTGGAAGTAAGGAATCAAGTACTTTCTCTTCAGCAGAATCTTGAGCACGATAATATACTTTAGAAATTTCTTGCTCACGAAGCATTTTAATAGCGATATCTACTAAATCTCGAATAATTGAGTCTACATCTCGCCCTACATAACCTACTTCTGTAAATTTAGTAGCTTCAACCTTAATAAATGGTGCATCGGCAAGCTTTGCTAAACGGCGCGCTATCTCCGTTTTTCCTATTCCAGTAGATCCGATCATAAGAATATTTTTGGGGGTAATCTCACCACGGAGATCCTCTGTGACTTGTTGTCTACGCCATCGATTACGAAGTGCAATAGCCACTGCACGCTTTGCCGCCGCTTGCCCAATAATATGTTTATCTAATTCCTGAACAATTTGGCGTGGAGTAAGTTCAAACATAAATAGTATGAGTGATCAGTTTGAGAGTTCTTCAATAGTTAAGCAAGTATTAGTGTAGATACAAATATTAGCCGCAATTGCCATAGCTTTTTCAACAATCTCTCTTGCATTTAAATCAGTATTTTCTAATAAAGCTCGTGCTGCAGATTGCGCATAGGGACCACCTGATCCAATAGCAATAAGATCATCCTCAGGCTCGATTACATCCCCATTGCCCGAAATAATATAAGATGTTTGATGATCTGCGATAGCAAGTAGTGCTTCAAGCCGTCTTAAAGATCGATCAGAGCGCCAATCTTTAGCGAGCTCTACTGCTGCACGAACTAAATTACCTTGATATTTTTCTAATTTAGCTTCAAATCGTTCGAATAACGTAAATGCGTCAGCAGTACCTCCAGCAAATCCAGCGATTACTTGGTTATGATATAAACGTCGTACTTTACGGGCATTTCCTTTCATAATAATGCTATTCATACTCACCTGCCCATCACCGCCAATTATGACTCGTCCTTGACGCCGTACCGAAAGGATGGTCGTGCCATGAAAATATTCCAAATATATATACTCCTAAATTACATGATAGGTAGTAGTCTAGAGTACTAAACTAATGATCTTTAAGTAAGAGTTTTTGTTCCCAATCTAAGGATGTTTTTACGATAAAATCTAAATTGTCACACTGGGGTATCCATCCCAAAGTATCTCTTATCTTATCAGCTATAGCAATAAGCTGAGGAGGATCTCCAAGCCGACGAGGGGATTCAATAATTTTTATTGGTTTCCCGCATACTCGTTGTACAGAATCAAGCACTTCACGCACACTATAGCCATGACCATAACCACAATTAAGGAGAATTGATTGTCCTCCTGATCTTAAATAATCTAGAGCAAGTAAATGAGCTTTAGCTAAATCTTCTACATGGATATAGTCTCGAATTCCTGTACCATCTGGGGTTGAATAATCTACCCCAAAAATATGAATACTTTCCCTTTTACCCACCGCTACTTCGCAAGCAGCTTTAATTAACAAGGTGGCATTCCGAGTGGATTGACCAATGCGACCTCGAGGATCAGAACCGGCTACATTAAAATAGCGTAGAATAACATAATTAAGGTGAGCTGCCTGAGATAAGTCCTGTAACATCCATTCACTCATAAGCTTGGAAGAGCCATAGGGATTTATAGGATTTGTTGGTGTATCTTCAGTAACAGTTGGCGTAGATGGAATACCATAGGCTGCTGCTGTGGATGAAAATACAAAGTTTTTTACACCTTCTTCAACACAACATTCTAAAAGGTTTCGTGTAGCACAAGTATTGTTAGCATAATATTTAAGAGGGTTAGAAACAGATTCTGGTACAATGGTGTGAGCTGCAAAATGTAGCACCGTATCAATAGAATACTCTTTAAGGATATTTTTTACTAAGTACTGATTTTTAACATTTCCAATAATCAGCTTGGCACCAATTACTGCATCTGCAAAACCTGTTGAAAGGTTATCGAGAATAACTACAGTAGAATATGTTTCTACTAGCTGCAGAACAACGTGGCTACCAATATATCCTGCACCTCCAGTAACTAATATTCCCTTTTCCATAAAATTTTTAAAATTAAGATATAAGTTAGTATATGGCTAATCATAACGTTTAAATAGTAATTAACTAGATTAGTTGAATTATTTATATTGACATTTTAGCTTAAAAAAAAGAGAATTATAAGTTTGCATTGGGAGGGGTTCCCGAGTGGCCAAAGGGATCAGACTGTAAATCTGACGGCTCCGCCTTCGGAGGTTCGAATCCTCCCCCCTCCACCATGTTTATAGTGTTATAATAGCGGGCGTAGTTTAGTGGTAGAACCTCAGCCTTCCAAGCTGATGATGTGGGTCCGATTCCCATCGCCCGCTCCAAAACTATCTTATCTATTTTAGAGTTAAGGTTAGTTGCTAGGGTTACTGGATAATGATAGGCAATTGCCCACATAGCTCAGTCGGTAGAGCACTTCCTTGGTAAGGAAGAGGTCACCGGTTCAAATCCGGTTGTGGGCTCCAGCATTAGAATAGTTTGTGTTTATAGGTGTTTTAGGAATTTATTATGTCCAAGGCGAAATTTGAAAGAAAGAAGCCCCATGTAAATGTAGGGACGATTGGTCACGTAGATCACGGGAAGACCACACTGACAGCGGCATTGACGAAGACTCTTTCGGCGAAGTATGGTGGAGAAGCCAAAGCCTACGATCAGATTGACAATGCTCCGGAAGAAAGGGAGCGTGGGATAACGATTGCCACTTCCCATGTAGAGTATGAAAGTGGGGCTCGTCACTATGCACATGTTGATTGTCCTGGACATGCAGATTACGTAAAGAATATGATTACAGGAGCAGCTCAAATGGACGGAGCTATTCTTGTAGTATCGGCAGCAGATGGTCCAATGCCACAAACTAGAGAACATATCTTACTTGCTCGCCAGGTAGGTGTGCCTAACATAATGGTTTTTCTAAATAAAGCGGACATGGTAGATGATCCGGAGTTATTGGAATTAGTGGAAATGGAAGTTAGAGAACTTCTTGATAGCTATCAATTTCCAGGAGATGAGGTTCCTATTGTAGTAGGTAGTGCTTTAAAGGCTCTAGAGGGAGATGAAAGTGACATAGGCATGCCTGCTATTATAAAGCTAGTGGAAGCAATGGATTCTTATTTTCCAGAGCCACAAAGAGCAATAGATCAACCTTTCCTAATGCCTATAGAAGATGTATTTTCTATTTCAGGTCGTGGTACTGTTGTGACAGGTAGAGCTGAACGAGGGATTGTAAAAGTAGGTGATGAAATAGAAATTGTAGGAATAAAGGCGACACAGAAGACTATTTGCACGGGAGTAGAAATGTTCCGTAAACTGCTGGATGAAGGCAGGGCGGGAGATAATGTAGGTATATTACTTCGTGGAACGAAAAGAGAGGATGTAGAGCGTGGGCAAGTTTTAGCAAAGCCTGGGACGATTACACCACACACTAAATTTCAAGCTGAAGTATATATTCTTTCAAAAGAGGAAGGTGGGCGTCATACACCATTTTTTACAGGGTATAGACCTCAGTTTTACTTTAGGACTACTGATGTAACAGGAGCAGTTGATTTAGCAGAAGGGGTGGAAATGGTAATGCCTGGAGATAATATTCAGGTCACAGTCAGCTTAATTGCACCTATTGCTATGGAAGAAGGATTACGTTTTGCTGTTAGAGAGGGTGGTCGCACTGTGGGTGCAGGTGTCGTCAGTAAAGTTATTGAGTAATTAGATTAAATTTTTTTTAAATGCATAGGTCAGTAGCTCAATTGGCAGAGCAGCGGTCTCCAAAACCGCAGGTTGGGGGTTCGATTCCCTCCTGACCTGCCACAATTTCAATTTAAGATTATGGCTAACTAAATACTAGCATGATTTTAATATTGTTAGTAGAATAGTGCCTTTAATTTATATTCTGTGAGTATTCATGACTGATACCGCTAAATTTATATTTGCGTTTCTACTGTTAACCCTAACTATAGGGGTGTTTTATTATTTTAGCAATCAGCCTATTTCTATACGCATAGTAATATTGCTTATTGGTTTTATCGCATCCTTACTAGTAATGGTGAACACTGATCGTGGACGATCAGTGGTGGGAATTATGCGGGACACCCAGATAGAATTCCGTAAAATTACTTGGCCAGCAAGGCAGGAGACAGTTCAGACTACCTTGATTGTGCTACTTATGGTAATTGTTGTGGCAAGCATACTGTGGCTATTCGATTCATTACTTATGTGGGCTGTTCGGTTATTAACTGGACAAGGAGCCTAGTGTGTCTGGTAACTATAAGCAGTGGTATGTAATACATGTATTTTCTGGATTAGAACAGCAGGTAAAAAAAATACTTCAGGAGCGTATTGCTCGCCATAGTATGCAGGAGAAATTTGGCGAAATTTTAGTGCCTACTGAAGAGGTTATAGAAGTAAGAGAGGGAAAAAAAAGGAAGAGCGAACGTAAGTTTTTTCCTGGGTATATTTTGACCCATATGGTAATGGATGATGAGACCTGGCACTTGGTAAAGAGTATTCCAAAAGTATTAGGGTTTATTGGAGGATCTAGTGATAAACCGGTACCTATTATGGACTCTGAGGCTCAAAAGATTTTGAATCAAATACAAGAAATGGCTGCTCAACCTAAGCCAAAAATCCCATTCCAGCCAGGAGAAGTGGTACGTGTTATTAATGGTCCCTTTGCAGATTTTAACGGCGTAGTTGAGGAAGTGAATTACGAGAAAAGCAAATTACGAGTTGCTGTGCTAATATTCGGTAGATCAACTCCAGTTGAGCTTGAATTTAGGCAGGTTGAGAAGAATAGCACTAGTAGTTAGGTTACTTTGTAATTTGTGGTTTATCGAATTTTAATACACGATGAACAATCATTAAAAGATGAGTTATGGCAAAAAAAATAGAAGCTTACATTAAATTGCAGGTGCGGGCTGGTCAAGCAAATCCAAGCCCACCAGTAGGGCCTGCTCTAGGGCAGAAAGGCGTTAATATTATGGAATTTTGCAAAACGTTTAACGCTCAGACTCAAGGTTTAGAGCAAGGGATGCCTATTCCAGTAGTTATTACAGTATATTCTGATCGTAGCTTTACTTTTATAACTAAAACCCCTCCTGTGTCTGTACTTCTAAAGAAAGCAGCAGGAGTAAGCTCTGGGAGTAGTCGTCCTAATAGTGATAAGGTTGGCAAAGTAAATTTATCACAGATAGAAGAAATTGCTAAAACTAAAATGCCTGATTTAACTGCAGCTAGCCAAGGAGCGGCCATTCGAACAGTAGCAGGGAGTGCTCGTAGTATGGGATTAGAGGTAGAGGGTACTTAGGAATGGCTAAAATAGGTAGAAGATTAAAAGAGATTAATAAATTAGTAGATCCCAGAAAGCTTTACTCAGTAGATGAAGCACTAAGCCTGCTTAAAGAGAATTCTAAAGTAAAGTTTGGGGAATCTATAGACACAGCTATTATTCTTGGTGTAGATCCAAGAAAATCAGATCAAGTAGTTCGTGGTGCAACTGTACTCCCCCATGGAACTGGAAAAATAGTAAAAGTAGGCGTATTTACCCAAGGAGCTAATGTCGATATAGCAAAAGAAGCTGGTGCAGATGCAGTTGGACTTGAAGATTTAGCAGAAACAATTAAATTAGGTCAAATACCTTTTAATGTTATTATTGCATCTCCAGATGCAATGCGTATAGTAGGTCAATTGGGTACTATCTTAGGACCTCGAGGGTTAATGCCAAACCCAAAAGTAGGAACAGTTACTAATGATATAGCCGATGCAATTATAAAAGCCAAGTCTGGTCAAGTTCGCTATAGAATTGATAAGGCAGGAATTATACATTGCTCAATAGGTAAGGTATCCTTTGATATGAACTCGCTTAAGGCTAATTTAAAGGTCTTGGTTGAGGATTTAATAAAATTAAAGCCATCTTCTTCTAAAGGAATTTATTTAAAGAAATTAGCTTTATCGACAACTATGGGACCGGGATTAGCTATAGATCAAAGTAGTTTGTAATTGTTATGTATTAGATAGTTAAGGGAAATAGCTTAGAGCGGGTATTATTTTATATTATCTAACATCAAAGGAGATAGTTGAATTTGAGTCTTAATCTGGAAGCAAAACAGACAATCGTTACTGAAATTGCAAATATTGCCTCCCAAGCTCATTCTATAGTTACAGCCGAGTACCGTGGGCTAACAGTTTCTGAGATAACAAAAATAAGGGTATTGGCTCGCCAAAAAAATGTTTATTTGCGGGTAATACGCAATACTCTGGTAGCTCGAGCTTTAGCGGGGACTGATTTTGAATGCATAAATTCAGAATTAAAAGGTCCTTTAATATTTGCGTTTTCACTTGAAGAACCTAGTGCTGCTGCTCGGGTAATACGAGATTCTAACAAAGAGTACAATCGATTAAAAATAAAATCAGGTGCTCTTAGAGGAAAACTATTACCTTCTGAGGCTATTAATTCTCTAGCAGATATGCCTACTAAAGATCAGGCAATTGCTATGTTAATGGGAGTTCTAGAGGGACCAATTAGCAAATTTGTTCGTACATTAGTTGAACCAGTAGCAAAATTAGCACGTGCTACCGCTGCTGTTCGAGATCAGAAAAAAGAATAACTAATTTAGTATAAGTTGTAATTTATAATCAGGAAGATCGACGGAGTAGAAAATGGCTGTAGCAAAAGAAGAAATTTTAGAAACAATTGCAAACATGACTGTCATGGATGTAGTCGAGTTAATCGAAGCAATGGAGGAAAAATTTGGAGTAAGTGCTGCTGCACCAGTAGCAGTGGCTGCACCCGCAGGAGCGGGGGTAGAAGCTAAAGCTGAAGAGAAAACAGAATTTGATGTAATTTTGTCTAACTTCGGCTCAAATAAAGTACAGGTTATTAAAGTGATACGTGCTATTACAGGCTTGGGTCTTAAAGAAGCTAAAGATATGGTGGAGGGTGCCCCATCTACAGTGAAGGAAGGATCTTCCAAAGAAGAAGCAGAGAATATTAAAAAGCAGCTTGAAGAAGCTGGTGCTGCTATCGAAATCAAATAGTAAAGAATCTTGTAGCTATAGCTTAGATATATAATCTATATATAGTCTATGATTTTTACTTTCTCCATTTAAAAAGGCTGGTAAGTATTTACCAGCCTTTTTCTTTTTTAGATGTTTTTCACAATAGAGACACCTAATTCTGGATTTTCTAGGGTTAGGTATTGATTTTTATATAAGCGCCAAATAGGGTAATTGAAATGTCTTACTCGCTAACTGAGAAGAAACGCATTCGCAAGGATTTTAGTAAACTCTATAGTATATTAGATATACCTAACCTACTAGCAACACAAATTAATTCTTTTTCAGATTTTTTACAGAAAGATATATCTTCAGAGAAAAGAGATAATAAGGGGTTGCATGCTGTATTTGAAAATGTATTTCCAATTAAAAGCTATACTGGGTATGCTGAATTACATTACGTCAGTTATTCTCTTGGATCTCCGCTTTTCAATATTAAAGAGTGTTACACTCGTGGATTAACCTATGCGGCACCATTACGAGTTAATTTACGCCTTGTCCTTTATGATAAGGAAGTTTCTGCAAATGAGCAAATAGTTAAAGATATAAAAGAGCAGGAAGTTTACATGGGTGAAATTCCCATGATGACACCAAAAGGTAATTTTATCATTAATGGAACTGAGCGGGTTATTGTTTCTCAATTACACCGCTCACCTGGGATTGTATTTGAGCATGATAAAGGGAAGACGCATTCTTCTGGAAAATTGCTTTTTTCAGCTAGAATAATTCCTTACCGTGGTTCTTGGTTAGATTTTGAGTTTGATCTAAAAGATTGTTTGTACGCTCGTATAGATCGCAGGCGTAAGTTACTAATCACAATATTATTACGGGCACTTGGCTATAGTACTGAAACAATACTTAATTTATTTTTTGAGGTAATTGCTGTTCATTACCAAAATTCAAGCTATATATTGGATTTAGTGCCCCAAAAACTTCGAGGAGAGACTTTTTCTTTTGATATTAAAGATCAGAGCGGAAGAGTAGTTGTTGAGGCTGATCGGAGGATTACATCAGTACATATTAAAAAAATAGAAAAGGCAAAAATAAACGCACTAACTATCCCTGAATCTACTAAAGAATTTTTAATAGGAAAAACATTAGCTCGAGATATTATCGACTCAGATACTGGAGAAATTTTAGCTAAAGCAAATAGTAAAATTACAGTTGAGCTATTAGATACTATAAAAAGTGTTAATATCTTGGATTTTCATCTTATTTATACCAATGATCTAGATCAAGGTTCATTTATTTCAGATACGCTACAACTAGATTACACTAACTCAACTCTAGAGGCACAGATAGAAATTTATCGAATGATGCGGCCTGGAGAGCCTCCCACAAAAGAAGCCGCTCAAAATCTCTTTCAGAATTTATTTTTTAATTCTGAACGTTATGATCTCTCTGCAGTAGGGCGAATGAAATTTAACCGCCATCTTGGAAGAGAGAGTAGTACTGGTCCCGGAACACTATCAAAAGAAGATATTGTTGATGTTATTAAAGAGCTCATCAAAATTCGTAATGGGTTAGGTAGTGTAGATGATATTGATCACTTGGGTAATCGCAGGATACGTAGTGTTGGTGAAATGGCTGAGAATCAGTTTCGCATTGGTTTAATACGTGTAGAGCGAGTAGTAAGAGAACGGTTGGGTCTTGCTGAATCAGAGGGGCTGACACCTCAAGAATTAATCAATGCAAAACCAGTATCTGCAGCAATTAAAGAATTTTTTGGTTCAAATCAGCTTTCACAATTTATGGATCAAAATAACCCTTTATCAGAGATAACTCATAAGAGAAGAATATCAGCTCTAGGACCAGGCGGGCTTGCTAGAGAGCGAGCAGGGTTTGAAGTGCGCGACGTGCATCCTACTCATTATGGCCGAGTGTGTCCTATTGAAACACCGGAAGGTCCTAATATTGGTTTAATTAGTTCCTTATCAATTTATGCTAGAACTAATCGGTATGGGTTTATAGAAACGCCATATCGAAAAGTTATAAAAGGAAAAGTAACTGAAGAAATTGATTACTTATCAGCAATTGAAGAGGGGGAATATGTTATTGCTCAAGCTAATGCTACTATTAGCAAAAGAAGTGATCTATCGGATACGCTGGTATCTTGTCGATATAAAAACGAGTTTACTCTTTTACCACCAGAGAAAGTTCAATATATTGATGTTTCTCCAAAACAAATAGTATCTGCAGCAGCATCTTTAATTCCCTTTTTAGAACACGATGATGCAAATCGAGCTTTAATGGGTTCTAATATGCAGCGACAAGCAGTGCCTACTTTAAGATCGGAGGCACCCTTAGTAGGCACAGGAATGGAGCGGGTAGTAGCACGAGATTCGGGTGTAATGATTACTGCTAATCGTGCTGGTACTGTGGATTTTGTTGATTCTACGAGGATTGTGGTAAGAGCGAATAGCCAGGAATCAAAATTGGATCAACAACGAGGTGTAGATATCTATAATCTGACTAAGTATGCTCGTTCTAATCAAAATACTTGTATTAACCAGAGACCCTTAGTTAAGCCAGGGGATATAGTAAATGCGGGGGATGTTTTAGCAGATGGTCCCTCAACGAATATGGGTGAACTTGCGTTGGGTCAAAACTTACTCGTAGCCTTTATGCCATGGAATGGATATAACTTTGAGGATTCTATTCTTATTTCAGAGAAGGTATTAGAGGAGGACAGATTTACTTCAATTCATATAGAGGAGCTTATTTGTTTAGCTCGGGATACTAAATTAGGTACAGAAGAAATTAGCAGTGATATACCTAATGTAAATGAGGCAGCTCTATCTAAATTAGATGAAGTGGGTGTTGTATATATTGGAGCAGAAGTAAGTCCTGGTGATATTTTAGTAGGTAAAATAACTCCAAAAGGAGAAACACAACTTACACCTGAAGAAAAACTATTACGTGCCATTTTTGGTGAAAAAGCCTCTGAAGTAAAGGATACTTCTTTGCGTGTACCTTCTGGAATACATGGCACAGTTATTGGTGTTCAAGTATTCACACGTGATGGTGTAGCAAAGGATTCCAGAGTTTTATCCATTGAAGAAATGGAGCTTGCTAAGATAAAAAAAGATCTAGAAGATGAGTTTCGAATTATAGAAACTGATATTTATCAACGTTTGGAGCAAATCCTACTAGGAAAAACTACCAAAACAGAGGTAGGTGCCCTATTATCAGAAATAAAAATCACTGCGGACAATCTTAAAACCTTACCTAAAAAACAATGGTTTGATATTAAATTAAACGATGAAGAATCTAATCATCAAATTAAATCTACCTTAACTCAATTGAAGGAATTAAGATCTATAGCAGATAAGAATTTAGAACAGCAACGCATTAAACTAATTTCTGGGCATGATTTACCTCCGGGAGTACAAAAAATGGTCAAGGTATCTCTAGCGGTGAAACGCCGTGCTCAACCAGGCGATAAAGTAGCGGGTCGCCACGGAAATAAAGGGGTAATCTCAACTATTGTACCGATAGAGGATATGCCTTATATGGCAGATGGTACTCCTATAGATATGGTGCTTAATCCCTTAGGGGTTCCTTCCAGAATGAATATTGGGCAAATTCTAGAAGCTCATTTAGGATGGGCTGCTAAAGAGCTCGGTAATAAAATTAAAGATATTCTTAATTCAGAGAAGTTAGATCTCTTAAAACTCCGTGGCTTTTTAGAACAAATCTATAACACTGGTGGTAAAAAAGAGGATATTAACTCTTTAAACGATCAAGAGCTCTTAGAGCTAGCATACAACTTATCTAGTGGAGTCCCTATGGGAACTCCTGTATTTGATGGAGCTTCTGAAGAAGATATTAAGAATATGTTAAAGCTTGCTGGACTACCTACAAGTGGACAAACTACCCTCTATGATGGACGAACAGGGGAGGCTTTTACACGCCCAATTACTATAGGGTATATGCATATGCTAAAGCTAAACCATTTAGTTGATGATAAGATGCATGCTAGATCAACAGGCCCTTATAGCTTAGTTACTCAGCAGCCTTTAGGTGGAAAAGCTCAATTTGGTGGACAACGGTTTGGAGAAATGGAAGTTTGGGCACTTGAGTCTTATGGAGCTGCATATACTCTACAGGAAATGCTTACTGTAAAATCAGATGATATGAGCGGTCGAACTAAAATTTATAAAAATATTGTAGATGATAATTATCAGATGGAGGCAAACATACCAGAATCCTTCAATGTACTTGTAAAGGAAGTACGTGCTTTAGGAATTGATATTGAATTAAAACGTAGAAATAAAGGAATATCATAGTAATCATTATAGCCCCGCTTATGATAATGGAGAGATATATATGAGAGGTTTATTAAATTTGCTTAAACAGCAAAGCCATGCAGAAGAGTTTGATTCCATACGTGCCGGCTTAGCCTCTCCAGATATAGTTAGAGCATGGTCTTATGGAGAAGTAAAAAAACCTGAAACGATTAATTATCGAACCTTTAAGCCGGAAAGAGATGGGCTTTTTTGTGCGAAAATTTTTGGCCCTATTAAAGATCATGAGTGTTTATGCGGTAAATACAAACGCCTTAAACATAGAGGAGTTGTCTGTGAAAAATGTGGGGTAGAGGTTACTCTAGCTGCTTCTCGTAGAGAACGTATGGGTCATATCGAGCTGGCTAGCCCAGTTGCTCATATTTGGTTTTTAAAATCTTTACCATCTAGAATTAGTCTACTTTTAGACTTTACCCTTCGTGATATTGAACGAGTTCTTTACTTTGAGTCTTCGATAGTGATTGATCCAGGAATGACTTCTTTGGAAAAGGGGCAGATTTTATCTGATGAAGCTTATCTTCAAGCAATTGAAGATTATGGGGATGAATTTGATGCCCGAATGGGAGCAGAAGCAATCCAGATTATGCTGAAAACTCTCGATTTGAAAGAAGAAGCCAAAAAACTAAGAGAGGAAATTAGTAGTACAGGCTCTGATACTAAAACAAAAAAATTAACTAAGCGACTAAAATTAATTGAATCTTTTATTGGTTCTGGCAACCGTCCTGAATGGATGATTATGGAAGTTTTACCTGTGCTTCCTCCAGATTTAAGACCGCTAGTTCCTTTGGAGGGTGGGCGTTTTGCTACCTCTGATTTAAACGATTTATATCGACGGGTTATTAATCGAAATAATAGACTTAAACGTTTATTAGAACTAAATGCTCCGGATATTATTGTACGTAATGAGAAGCGTATGCTACAAGAGTCTGTTGATGCTCTTTTAGATAATGGTCGCCGTGGTAAAGCCATTACAGGTAATAATAAACTGCCTTTAAAATCCTTAGCTGATATGATTAAAGGAAAGCAAGGTCGGTTCCGTCAAAATCTCTTAGGAAAGCGAGTGGATTATTCAGGCCGTTCGGTTATTGTTGTAGGTCCCACCTTAAAGTTACACCAGTGTGGGTTACCTAAAAAAATGGCACTAGAGTTATTTAAACCTTTTATTCTTGGTAAGCTAGAGCGATCTGGATTCGCAAATAGTATTCAGGCAGCTAAAAAACTAATAGAGCGCGAGACTCCTGAAGTATGGGACATATTGGAAGAGGTGATCCGGGAGCATCCAGTTATGCTTAATCGAGCACCTACTCTACATCGATTAGGTATTCAAGCATTCGAACCAATATTAATCGAAGGTAAAGCAATTCAATTACATCCTTTAGTTTGTGTAGCCTTTAATGCTGATTTTGATGGGGATCAGATGGCAGTGCATGTGCCTCTCTCTCTAGAGTCTCAATTAGAAGCTCGAGCCCTCATGATGTCAACCAATAATATTTTATCTCCTGCAAATGGAGAGCCTATTATTGTGCCTACTCAAGATGTAGTTTTAGGTCTTTACTACATGACTTGTAAGCGGATTAATGCAAAAGGTGAAGGTATGGTATTCGCCGACACTAGTGAGGTAAGGCGTGCTTATGAAACTAATGTAGTTGATCTCCATGCGAAAATTCAATTACGCATCGTTGAGTCAAATAGGTTTAATTTAAGTGAAAAAACTAAAAAAATAGTTTCTACTACAGTGGGTAGAGCATTGCTTTCAGAATTATTACCCGAGGGACTACCTTTCGATTTAGTCAATAAAAATATGACTAAGAAGGAAATTTCAAAATTAGTTAATACTTGTTATCGATATCTAGATCTAAAGACAACGGTTGTTTTTGCCGATCAGCTTATGTATCTAGGATTTCGTCAAGCAACACTCAGTGGTATTTCCATTGGTATCGATGATATGGTTGTGCCTGATGAAAAACAAGCTATTCTAGATAAAGCAGAGAGAGAAGTAAAAGAAATTGAAGATCAATATGCTTCGGGATTAGTTACTAACGGTGAGCGATATAATAAAGTAGTAGATATATGGTCCCATACTAACGATCAAGTAGCTAAAGCGATGATGAATCGCCTTGGAAATGAGGAGGTAAAGGATTTTCAAGGTAATATCACTAAGCAACAGTCCTTTAACTCGATCTATATGATGGCTGATTCGGGGGCTCGTGGATCTGCTGCTCAAATAAGGCAGCTTGCAGGTATGCGTGGATTAATGGCGAAACCTGACGGTTCAATTATTGAAACACCAATTACTGCTAATTTTCGAGAAGGATTAAATATTCTACAGTACTTTATTTCTACCCATGGAGCACGTAAAGGTCTTGCGGATACCGCACTGAAAACCGCAAATTCTGGATACTTAACACGAAGATTGGTAGATGTTGCTCAGGATTTAGTAGTCATAGAACACGACTGTGGCACGAAAGATGGTATCTATATATCTCCTGTAATAGAAGGGGGGGATATTGTTGAACCTTTAAGAGATCAAGTACTTGGACGGGTATTGGCCTTAGATATCCATGATCTAGGAACTAGTAGCACTTTAATTCCAGCAGGCACTTTACTTGATGAAACATGGGTTGAACATCTCGAAAGTTTAGGAGTAGATATAGTAAAAGTTCGTTCTCCTATTACTTGTCAAACTAATTATGGGGTATGCGCTACCTGCTATGGTCGAGATTTAGGACGAGGTCATCTTGTGAATATTGGTGAAGCTGTTGGTGTAATTGCTGCACAGTCTATCGGTGAACCCGGTACACAGCTTACAATGCGCACTTTTCATATTGGGGGGGCAGCTTCAAGAACAGTAACTACAAGTAGTATTGAAGTGAAGTATAAAGGTAATGTTCGTTTAAAAAATGTTAAAAGAGTTCAACATATAAGTGGGCGATATGTTGCTGTGTCTAGATCTGGTGAAGTGTATATTGTTGATGATCAAGATCGAGATAGGGAACGCTATAAAATTCCTTATGGAGCAGAATTATCAGTAGAAAATGGAGATTCGGTTGAATCCGGTCAAGTTATCGCAACTTGGGACCCTCACACCCACCCTATCATTACAGAGGTATCAGGTAAAGTTCAATTACAGAGCTTCATAGAAGGTACCACTGTAGAGAGACAAGTTGATGAAATTACAGGTATCACTAATCTTGTAGTACTCGATTATAAACATCGAGGCAGCACAGTTTCTAAAGAATCACGCCCTATGATTAAATTAGTGGATAAAGCGGGGAATGATTTATGCTTAGCAGGGACTGATATTCCTGCCCATTATTACTTGCCTGTAGGTGCTATTGTGTTAGTAGAGACAGACACTATTGTTGGCGTTGGAGATGTATTAGCACGATTACCTCAAGAGTCAAGTAAGAATCGCGATATTACAGGAGGATTACCTAGGGTTGCAGATCTATTTGAAGCCAGAAAACCTAAAGATTCCGCAATTCTCGCAGAAATTTCAGGGATTGTAAGTTATGGTAAAGAAACCAAAGGAAAACAAAGATTACTCATCACTAGGACAAAAATAGATCAAGATAATACAAGTGATGAGCGACAAGAAGGTAGTGATTCTCTAATGATTCAGCATGAAGAGCTTATACCAAAATGGCGCCAAATTGGTATTTTTGAAGGTGAGCATGTTGAAAAAGGCGAAGTAATTGTAGATGGTCCGCCATCACCTCACGATATCTTACGTTTAAGAGGGGTAGAAGCTTTAACTCGCTATATCGTCAATGAAGTTCAAGATGTTTATCGATTACAAGGAGTAAAAATTAATGATAAGCATATTGAGGTAATCGTTTGCCAAATGCTTCGTAAGGTAGAGATTACAGATCCTGGAGATACTTCCTTCTTAAAAGGAGAGCATATAGATAAATCTAAATTATTAGAAGAAAATGAGAAAATAAAAGATTCGGGTAAACTACCTGCACAATACGAGCCTGTACTTTTAGGCATTACCAAAGCTTCTTTAGCTACAGAATCTTTCATCTCAGCTGCTTCTTTTCAAGAGACAACCCGTGTGCTTACAGAATCAGCCATTTCTGGAAAGTATGATTATTTACGAGGTTTAAAAGAAAATATTATTGTAGGTCGTCTAATTCCAGCTGGAACTGGGTTAGCTCATCATGCAGAGAAGGATAAAAAGAAAAAGAATAGATTATCTATAAAATCACTAATTAAACCATCTAATGAAAATTTAAAAAAACAGCTATTCAATATCGATACTAGTACTTGACTATATCGTATTTAACTATTAAAATTAGTACCTTTGAGATTAGGGCTATATATTAGTTATCTAACAAATGGTTACTTCGAGTATCTTTAATGCATGGCTACAATAAATCAATTAGTTCGTAAACCACGAGTACAACAGAAGAAGAAGAATAATGTACCCGCATTACAGGCTTGCCCCCAAAGAAGGGGGGTTTGTACTAGGGTATATACTACAACTCCTAAAAAACCTAATTCAGCTTTACGTAAAGTAGCTCGTGTACGGTTGACTAGCGGGATGGAAGTTACCTCTTATATTGGTGGCGAGGGGCATAATTTACAAGAACATTCCGTAGTTTTAATTAGAGGAGGGCGTGTTAAAGATTTGCCTGGAGTACGATACCATACTGTTAGAGGATCACTAGATACAGCTGGGGTAGCTGATCGGCGTCGTGGTAGATCTAAGTATGGGACAAAACGGGCAAAAGGGTAATATCAATATAGTTAGGTGAATTATTAATGCCAAGAAAGCGGGTTATTTCTAAAAGAGAAATTTTACCAGATCCAAAGTATGGGAAAGTAAGTATAACTAAATTTATTGCCATTCTTATGTTAGATGGTAAAAAATCTATAGCAGAAAAAATAATATATAATGCTATCGACACTGCAGCTGAAAAATTAAAACAGGAGCCAATATCTGTTCTAGAAAAGGCACTGGAGAATGTTCAGCCGTTAGTGGAGGTGAAGTCTAGAAGGGTAGGAGGAGCGACTTATCAGATCCCAATAGAGGTTCGTCCAGATAGACGATCTACATTAGCTATGCGATGGCTAGTAGGGGCGGCACGTAAGCGTAATGAAAAATCCATGGATCTTCGTTTGGCTGGAGAGTTTCTTGATGCTTATGATGGCAAAGGAGCCGCCGTTAAAAAGCGGGAAGATACTCACCGTATGGCTGAGGCAAATAAGGCTTTTGCTCACTATCGATGGTAAGTTGGATATAGCTCAATAAACTAAATAAATTAAATAAGTAGTAGCTGTGGCACGTAAAACACCTATTGAACGTTATCGGAATATTGGAATAATGGCTCATATTGATGCTGGTAAGACTACCACTACTGAGCGTATTTTATACTATACAGGAGTCTCTCATAAACTTGGTGAAGTTCATGAGGGGGCAGCTACTATGGATTGGATGGAACAAGAACAGGAGCGAGGGATTACAATTACTTCTGCTGCCACAACTTGTTTTTGGCAGGGCATGGAAAAACAATTTCCTGAGCACCGTATCAATATTATTGATACTCCAGGTCACGTAGATTTTACCATTGAAGTAGAAAGATCTCTTAGAGTATTAGATGGTGCGGTTGCTGTTTTTTGTGCGGTAGGTGGAGTAGAGCCACAATCAGAGACTGTTTGGAGACAGGCTAATAAGTATAAAGTGCCTAGACTAGCCTTTATAAATAAAATGGATCGTCAAGGGGCTAATTTTCTTAGAGTGGTTAATCAGATTCGTACTCGGTTAGGGGCGTTTCCAGTGCCTATTCAAATCCCGATCGGTGCTGAAGATGAGTTTCAAGGAATCGTTGATCTAGTTAAAATGAGAGCGATTTATTGGGATGAATCTACAAAAGGAATGACCTTTCAAGAAAAAGAGATTCCAGATGATCTTAGCTCTATCTGTCAAGAGTATCACGAGAAATTAATAGAGTCCGCTGCTGAATCTTCTGAAGAACTCATGGAGAAGTATTTGGAATCAGGCGATCTAGAGTTTAAAGAAATTATTAAAGGGCTTCGTTACCGAGTTCTAAATAATGAGATAGTGCCAGTTTTATGTGGATCAGCCTTTAAAAATAAAGGGGTTCAGGCAGTTTTAGATGCGATACTTTACTTCATGCCTGCACCATCCGATATTTTAGCAATTAAAGGTTTGAATCCTAAGGGTGATGAGGATAGCCGAAGTGCCTCTGATGATAAACCATTTTCCGCCCTAGCATTTAAGGTTGCCTCCGATCCCTATGTAGGTAATCTTACTTTTTTTCGTGTTTATTCTGGAATTTTAAATTCAGGAGATACAGTTTATAATTCTGCTTCTGAAAACAAAGAACGTATCGGGCGAGTTCTTCAGATGCATGCTAATAGCCGAGAAGAAATTAAAGAAGTAAGAGCAGGTGATATTGCAGCTGCTGTTGGGTTGAAGAATGTTACTACGGGGGATACTCTATGTGATCTAGATCACCCTATTCTTCTTGAGAAAATGGAATTTCCAGAACCAGTAATCTCTGTAGCAATTGAACCTAAAACGAAAACAGATCAAGAGAAAATGTCCTTAGCTTTGAATAAGCTGGCTAAAGAGGATCCATCGTTTAGAGTTAGAAGCGATGAAGAAACTGGTCAAACGATAATAGCGGGTATGGGAGAGTTACACCTAGATATTATTGTAGATCGGATGAGACGAGAGTTTAAAGTAGAAGCCAATGTAGGCGCTCCCCAAGTTGCTTATCGTGAAACAATTAAAAAATCCGTAGAACAAGAAGGTAAATTTGTTCGTCAAAGTGGAGGACGTGGTCAATATGGTCATGTCTGGATTCGAATTGAGCCCCAAGAGCGGGGAAAGGGATATGAGTTTAGCAACCAGATCGTTGGAGGTACTATCCCTAAAGAATTTATCCCCGCTGTTGATAAAGGAATAAAAGAGCAAATAGAAAATGGAGTAATAGCTGGGTATCCAGTAGTGGATGTAAGAGTTGCTCTGTATGATGGCTCTTATCATGATGTAGATTCAAGTGAAATGGCTTTTAAGATTGCTGGATCAATGGCTTTTAAGGAAGGTATTAGAAACGCGAGCCCTATATTGCTTGAGCCTATTATGAAAATAGAAGCTGTAACTCCTGAAGAGTATATGGGAGATGTAATGGGAGATCTTAATCGTCGACGTGGAATTGTGCAAGGGATGGAAGATTCTCCAAGTGGGAAGATTATTCGAGCGGAAGTGCCATTAGCAGAGATGTTCGGCTACGCTACTGATCTCCGATCAGCTACTCAAGGGCGTGCTACTTATACAATGGAATTTTCAAAATATAATGAAGCCCCAGCTAATATTGCAGAAGCAATTATAAAAAAGTCTTGATTTATATAACAGTTTTAGTAGGAGAGATAGTTTGTGTCCAAGGCGAAATTTGAAAGAAAGAAGCCCCATGTAAATGTAGGGACGATTGGTCACGTAGATCACGGGAAGACCACACTGACAGCGGCATTGACGAAGACTCTTTCGGCGAAGTATGGTGGAGAAGCCAAAGCCTACGATCAGATTGACAATGCTCCGGAAGAAAGGGAGCGTGGGATAACGATTGCCACTTCCCATGTAGAGTATGAAAGTGGGGCTCGTCACTATGCACATGTTGATTGTCCTGGACATGCAGATTACGTAAAGAATATGATTACAGGAGCAGCTCAAATGGACGGAGCTATTCTTGTAGTATCGGCAGCAGATGGTCCAATGCCACAAACTAGAGAACATATCTTACTTGCTCGCCAGGTAGGTGTGCCTAACATAATGGTTTTTCTAAATAAAGCGGACATGGTAGATGATCCGGAGTTATTGGAATTAGTGGAAATGGAAGTTAGAGAACTTCTTGATAGCTATCAATTTCCAGGAGATGAGGTTCCTATTGTAGTAGGTAGTGCTTTAAAGGCTCTAGAGGGAGATGAAAGTGACATAGGCATGCCTGCTATTATAAAGCTAGTGGAAGCAATGGATTCTTATTTTCCAGAGCCACAAAGAGCAATAGATCAACCTTTCCTAATGCCTATAGAAGATGTATTTTCTATTTCAGGTCGTGGTACTGTTGTGACAGGTAGAGCTGAACGAGGGATTGTAAAAGTAGGTGATGAAATAGAAATTGTAGGAATAAAGGCGACACAGAAGACTATTTGCACGGGAGTAGAAATGTTCCGTAAACTGCTGGATGAAGGCAGGGCGGGAGATAATGTAGGTATATTACTTCGTGGAACGAAAAGAGAGGATGTAGAGCGTGGGCAAGTTTTAGCAAAGCCTGGGACGATTACACCACACACTAAATTTCAAGCTGAAGTATATATTCTTTCAAAAGAGGAAGGTGGGCGTCATACACCATTTTTTACAGGGTATAGACCTCAGTTTTACTTTAGGACTACTGATGTAACAGGAGCAGTTGATTTAGCAGAAGGGGTGGAAATGGTAATGCCTGGAGATAATATTCAGGTCACAGTCAGCTTAATTGCACCTATTGCTATGGAAGAAGGATTACGTTTTGCTGTTAGAGAGGGTGGTCGCACTGTGGGTGCAGGTGTCGTCAGTAAAGTTATTGAGTAACCTATGAATAAACAACAGACTATTAGGATAAGATTAAAGTCCTTTGATCATCATTTAATTGATCAATCTACTAAGGAAATTGTAGATACGGCAAAACGTACTGGTGCACATATTCGTGGTCCTATTCCTCTACCTACGCGTAAAGAGCGATTTACTATACTTATATCTCCCCATGTGAATAAGGACGCTCGGGATCAGTATGAAATTAGAACCCATAAACGTCTAATGGATATTGTTGATCCTACAGAGAAAACAGTTGATGCTCTGATGAAACTGGATCTAGCGGCTGGTGTAGATGTTCAGATTAAATTAACCTAAACGCTTATTATTGTGGTGGGGATATACAAATGGCATTTGGAGTAATCGGGAGAAAAGTAGGTATGTCTCGGGTATTTAGCGAAAATAAATCTATACCTGTGACAATTATAAAACTTATTCCCACCTGGGTCTCTCAAGTAAAATCGTTGGAAAAAGATTCTTATCGTGCTATACAAGTACTTGTAGAAGAGGATAAGTATCGTAATACCAATAAATCATTAAAAAGGCATCTTGCTAAAGCGGGTATAGATAAGGCTGGAAAAAAATTATATGAATTTTGTATATCTAGCGAAGAAGAGGCAGGAATTAAGCTAGGTGGATTATTAGAAGTAGATTTCTTAAAACTAGGGCAAAAGGTTGATGTTACAGGAAATACTAAGGGCCATGGTTTCTCTGGTGTAATCCGTCGTTACCACTTTAGAGGCGGTAAGGCTAGCCACGGTAATTCGTTGTCCCACCGTTCTCCAGGTTCTATTGGTCAATGCCAAACTCCTGGTCGAGTTTTTAAGGGGAAAAAAATGGCTGGGCAGATGGGTAATGTCAAACGAACCATACAAAATTTGGAAATAGTGCAGATTAGTCAAGATAGTCAGTTACTGCTTTTAAAAGGAGCAATTCCAGGATTAGCAGGAGGCGAAGTGTTAGTTAAACCAGCAATTAAGAGTAATAGAGGATAAAATGGATTTTGCTGTACAAAACTCTATAGGGGGCTCTGATCAGAATATTATACAGATCTCAGATTCTGTTTTTTCTAATGCTTTGAATAAAGCTCTTGTTTCTCAGGCTATTCTTACCTATTTAGTGAGAAGTCGTTCTGGAACAAAAGCGCAGAAAACTAGATCTGAAGTACGTGGTGGGGGTATAAAACCTTTTCGTCAAAAAGGTACCGGGCGTGCTAGAGCTGGAACTATTAGAAGTCCATTATGGCGCGGGGGCGGCAAAGTATTTGCTGCTAAACCAAAAGACTATGCTCAGAAATTGAATAAAAAAATGTATAGGGGGGCTATGTGCTCTATTCTTTCTGAGTTAGTACGGCAGGATAGGTTACAAGTAGTTAATGATGAATGTATCTCTCTACCGGAAATAAAAACTAAAAATCTTATAAATTTACTTGCACCCCTCAATTGGGATACTTTATTAATAGTCACTTCTAAAAGTGATCGTAACTTAGAGTTATCAGCTAGAAATATACCTGCAGTTACTATTTGTAGTGTAAAAGAGAT
Organism: Candidatus Nitrosacidococcus sp. I8; assembly: GCF_945836005.1. Taxonomy (NCBI): domain Bacteria; kingdom Pseudomonadati; phylum Pseudomonadota; class Gammaproteobacteria; order Chromatiales; family Chromatiaceae; genus Candidatus Nitrosacidicoccus; species Candidatus Nitrosacidicoccus urinae. The sequence goes on from NZ_OX241534.1 coordinate 354,118, forward strand.
TAACCCTTACGATCTAGTAAAGTTTAATGGTGTGTTAGCTACGTATAGTGCTTTACGTTGTATTGAGAGAGATTTTTCATGAACGAGGAAAAATTAACTAAAACTATCTTAACTCCTTTACTTTCTGAAAAAAGCACTTTTGTGGCTGAGAAATATAATCAGATAGTTTTTAAAGTGCAAAAGAGTTCTACTAAAAGGGAAATAAAAAGTGCTATTGAACTATTATTTAGTGTTAAAGTTAGCAAAGTTCATACTGTACTAATTAAAGGGAAACGTAAAAAATCTGGACGCTATATGGGTTATCGGAGTGATTGGAAAAAAGCGTATGTATCACTTCGTTCTGGATATGATATTGATTTTACAGGTGTTTAATAAATATTTTCTAGAACTAAAGAGGATAATATGCCAACAATAGAAGTTAATCCTACATCTCCTGGACAGAGATTCACTGTAAAAGTAGTGACCCCTAATCTGTATAAAGGGAGACCATATATACCTCTAACTACTAAAAAAACCCGGAGCGGCGGGCGAAATAATTTAGGCAGAATAACTGTTCGTCATAGAGGTGGCGGACACAAACAGTTATATCGGCTTATTGATTTTAAGAGGGATAAATTTGGTATTTTAGGTCGTATAGAAAGAATAGAATACGATCCAAATCGTAGTGCACATATTGCATTAGTGTGTTATTTAGATGGAGAAAAGCGATATATTATTGCTCCTAAGAATCTTAAAGTAGGGGATACAATAAGTTCAGGGCGAGAAGCATCTATACGAGATGGAAATAGCCTTCCTTTACGAAATATTCCTGTAGGTACTTTTATCCATTGTGTTGAATTAAAACTAGGTAAAGGGGCACAAATAGCTAGAAGTGCTGGTTCCTCATGTCAAATTGTAGCTCGTGAAGGGGAATACATTACTTTACGACTAAGATCAGGAGAAATACGAAGAGTATCTTCCGAATGCTATGCAACAATTGGAGAAGTAAGTAATGGTAGTCACGGGCTGCGCTCTCTTGGGAAAGCTGGTGCTCAACGAAGAAGAGGAAGACGGCCTACAGTTCGTGGAGTCGCCATGAATCCTGTAGATCACCCTCATGGTGGAGGAGAAGGAAGAACATCAGGGGGTAGACACCCTGTTAGCCCTTGGGGAATCTCAACCAAAGGTTACAAGACCCGCTCTAATAAACGTACTGAAGCCTTTATTGTGCATCGGCGTAAAAAATAGATCAGAGGAGAATATAGATTAGCTATGCCACGTTCGATCAAGAAAGGACCTTTTATTGATATTCATTTACAGAGAAAAATTGAGCAAGCAGTTTCATCTCAAAATAGAAAGCCTATTAAGACATGGTCCCGGCGATCAATGATAATTCCAGAAATGGTAGGGTTAACTATTGCAGTCCATAATGGTAGACAGCATGTCCCAGTATTAATTACAGAAAATATGGTTGGGCATAAGTTAGGGGAATTTTCGCCGACTCGAACTTTTAAAGGACATGCGGCAGATAGGAAGACAAAATAATAAGGTATTAAGTTATTATGGCTACAGCAGTATTAAAATATGTAAGAATATCTCCCCAAAAATGCCGACTAGTTGCAGATCAAATTAGAGGTTTATCTATAGATAAGGCACTAGAGGTTTTAAATTTTAGTCATAAAAAATCTGGAGCTGTTATAAAAAAATTGCTGGATTCAGTAGTTGCAAATGCTGAGCATAATGATGGATCTGATATTGATAATTTAAAGATTTCAGAAATCATAGTAAATGTAGGTCCTACCATGAAACGAACTCGAGCAAGAGCAAGAGGTAGGATTAACCGAATACTTAAACGTTCTTGCCACGTCAAAATAACTGTTGCAGAGTAATAATTTAATAGGAGTTTAATCAGAATGGGACAGAAGGTTCACCCTATTGGCATCCGTTTGGGTATTATTAGAGATTGGAACTCGAAGTGGTATGCTAGTGGTAATCAATTCGGTGAATTACTAAGTAACGACTTAGCTGTACGTAGCTATTTATCTAAAAAACTAGCAAATGCCCTTGTTAGCAATATTCATATTGATCGACCAGCACGGAGCGCTAGGATTACTATCCATACAGCAAGACCAGGAATAGTAATTGGAAAAAAGGGGGAGGATATTAATGTTTTACGCCAAGAAGTTGCCAGTATAATGGGTATACCGGTCCATATTAATATTCAAGAAATACGAAAACCAGAATTAGACTCTACTCTTGTTGCTATAAGTATAGCACAGCAGCTAGAGCGTAGAATTATGTTCCGTAGAGCAATGAAGAGAGCTGTGACTAATGCCATGAGAGTTGGTGCACAAGGTGTTAGGATAAAAGTATCCGGTCGTTTAAATGGTGCAGAAATCGCTCGTAGCGAATGGTATAAAGAAGGTAGAATACCTTTACATACTTTGCGGGCTGATATAGATTATGGGTTTTCTGAAGCAAAGACTACCTATGGAATTCTTGGGGTAAAGGTTTGGATATTTAAAGGAGAGATATTCGAGCAACAAAGCAATAATTCTGTAAGAGAAGAAAATATAAAGTAATTTGAGATAATAAAATGCTACAGCCAAAGAGAACTAAATTTCGTAAGCAACAAAAAGGCAGGAATAGAGGAAGTGCTTCTCGAGGATCCATCGTATCTTTCGGGGATTATGGATTAAAAGCTGTTGGCAGGGGGCAAATTACAGCACGCCAGATTGAATCTGCTAGGCGGGCTATGACAAGGTACATCAAGCGTGGTGGAAAAGTATGGATTCGAGTATTTCCTGACAAACCCATAACTAAGAAGCCTCTTGAAGTACGGCAAGGGAAAGGAAAGGGTAATGTAGAGTATTGGGCTATGAATATACAGCCTGGTAGAGTGCTTTATGAAATGGAGGGTGTCCAAGAAGACATAGCAAGGAGAGCTTTTGAATTAGCAGCTGCTAAATTACCGATTAAAACCATGTTTGTTACACGGACAATTATGTGATGAAAGCTCAGGACTTACGCCTAAAGGCAGTCGATATATTAAGAAGCGATCTTTTAAACCTTCTACGAGAACAATTTAAATTGCGTATTCAGAATGGAACAAATCAATTATCTAAGAATAGCGAGATGAAGAGAGTTCGCAGGGATATTGCAAGAATTAAAACTGTTTTAGGTGAAAAGTATTAATATTAATATTATGAATAACGAAAATTTTCGTACTATCACTGGGCAGGTAGTTAGTAATAGGATGGATAAAACAATAACTGTTGTCATCGAGCGTAAAATTCCACATCCTTTATATAAAAAATATATAAGGCGCTCTAATAAGCTGCATGCTCATGATGAAAATAATGATTGTGCTATTGGAGATACAGTATCTATAACCTCAGTTAAGCCTTTATCTAAAACGAAATCTTGGCAGCTAGTGAGTATACTAGAACGTGCTCGTTAGCTTATTTTTTGCAGTGCTAAATTTAGGGGGACTAGATGATTCAAATGCAAACTAGCCTAGAAACAGCAGACAATAGTGGTGCTAAAAAACTTGTTTGCATTAAGGTATTGGGTGGGTCAAAGCGGCGGTATGCTGGGATTGGGGATATTATTAAGGTTACTGTAAAAGATGCTATTCCTCGTGGTAAAGTGAAAAAGGGGGATACTTATACTGCTGTAATTGTACGAACGAAAAAAGGAATTCGCCGATCGGATGGGTCGATAGTTCGTTTCGATACTAATGCTGCAGTGTTATTAAACAATCAAATGCAGCCTATAGGTACTAGAGTATTTGGGCCAGTAACACGCGAGCTTAGATCTGGGAATTTTATGCGAATCATATCTTTAGCCCCGGAAGTGCTCTAGGAGTAGCAATGCGCAGAATAAAAAAAAGTGATCAAATTATAGTTATTTCAGGTAAGGATAAAGGGAAGTTAGGGAAGGTTTTGCATATACTAGATAATGATTATATAGTTGTTGAAGGCGTCAATATTTTGAAAAAACATAAGCGACCGAATATGGCTGCAGGAGATCCTGGAGGAATTCTTGAAAAAGAAGGATCAATCCACGTCTCTAATGTTATGATATATGATACTATAGCTGGCCGAGGAAGTAGAGTTGGATTTAAAAACAAAGGAGATGACCGTAAGGTACGGTATTTAAAGACTAGTGGCGAATCCATAGATCCTTAATACTTCTACCGATTAATAATATTTAGTTTTTAGAAAATCAAGTATGGCTAGATTACAAGAATACTATTATTCCACAGTGGTCCACAATCTGAAGAATCAATTTGAGTATAGCTCTGTTATGGCTGTCCCCCGTATAGAGAAGATTACTCTGAATATGGGAGTAGGTGAAGGAGTTGGGAATAAAAGTGTTTTGGAGCATGCTAGTAATGACATGCAAAAAATTTCTGGGCAAAAGCCAATTCTTACATTAGCAAGAAAATCAGTAGCAGGATTTAAGATTCGTGAGGACTGGCCTATTGGGTGTAAAGTAACCTTACGCCAAGCAAAAATGTATGATTTTCTAGATAGATTAATTAATATTGCAATTCCTAGAATTAGAGATTTTCGTGGGTTTGATGCGAAATCCTTTGATGGTAGAGGAAATTATAATATGGGTATACGAGAGCAGATTATATTTCCGGAAATTGACTATGATCAGATAGATACTATACGAGGTATGAATATTACCATTACAACCACAGCGAGAACAGATAATGAAGGTCGAGCTCTCTTAAAGGCGTTTAGCTTTCCTTTTAAAGGTTAATGGGAGAATATAATGTCAAAGAAATGTATGATTAACCGTGAGCTAAAAAGGGTTAGAATAGCAAAGAAATATACGGTAAAACGTTTAGAATTAAAAGAAAGAATAAATGATACTTCTCTTTCATTAGAAGAGCGAAGAAATGCTACAAATAAGTTTCGCACTTTGCCAAGGGATTCGTCTCCTTCTCGTCAGAGAAATCGTTGTTATTTAACAGGGAGACCCCATGGTTACGTGCGTAGATTTTCTTTGTCGCGTAATAAGTTAAGAGAAATCGCAATGCGTGGGGATATCCCTGGCTTAACTAAAGCTAGTTGGTAAATTATTTATAGTTTTGTAGAATAATTAAGAGTAAGTTCGTCATGAGTATGACAGATCCAATTTCGGATATGCTAACAAGGTTACGCAACGGTCAGAGGGTTGGCAAGTTAAAAATAGACATGCCTTTTTCGAAACTAAAGAAAAATATTGCACACTTATTAAAGATTGAAGGTTATATAAAAGATTATCAGTTAACTGATAGTGTGAAGCCAACCTTAGTTATAGATCTAAAGTATTATAAAGGATTTCCAGTTATTGGAGAAATCAAGAGAGTGAGTACCCCCGGTCTGCGCATATATAAAGATAAGAATAATCTCCCTAAAGTTTGTGGAGGTTTAGGGATTGCTATCATTTCTACTTCCAACGGGGTTATGACTGACAAAGCAGCAAGATCTAAGGGAATAGGAGGCGAAATATTATGCTACGTTTCATAGAAATGAGGATGAGTTAATGTCTAGAGTAGCTAATAATCCTATACTAATCCCTAGTAATGTTGGTGTTAAATTAACAGATCGAGAGATTAAAATAGAGGGTAAAAACGGCCTTCTTTCTTTGCCAATTCATGAATTAGTAGATATAGTGCATAAAGAAACAGCATTATATTGTAGCCCAAAACAATCTGAAAAATATTCAGAGTCTTTAAGCGGTACCCTAAGAGCCTTAATAAGTAATATGATATATGGAGTAAATCAAGGGTTTGTTGTAGGGTTACACTTAGTTGGAGTTGGTTATCGTGCACAGCTTCAGGGAAAGAATTTGGCACTTAATTTGGGTTATTCCCACCCTGTTGAGTTTATTTCTCCTGAAGGAATTACAATCGAAGTACCAAATCCAACTGAGATCCAGATAAAAGGTGCTGACAAAAGGAAAGTTGGGCAAGTTGCAGCTGACATACGTAATTTTAGACCTCCTGAGCCTTATAAAGGCAAAGGAATTCGTTATATAAATGAAGTGATTATACGTAAGGAAGCTAAAAAGAAATAGTCTAAGGTGTAGCGTGAATAAGAAGAAAGCAAGATTAAGAAGAGCGGCCAATACAAGATTTAAGATACGTAAGCAAGAAGCAATTAGGTTAGCAGTTCATCGTACACCTAAGCATATCTATGCTCAAATCACTAAATCGGGGGAAGTTGTTGCTAGCGCTTCTACCGTTGAATCAGTGATTAAGCAGCAAGTAGAATATACAGGAAATAAATCCGCTGCTTTGATTGTGGGTAAAATTATCGCTGAGAGAGCTATAGAAAAGGGTATATATAGGGTTGCTTTTGATAGATCTGGTTATAAATATCATGGTCGAGTAGAATCGTTAGCAAATTCAGCTCGTGAAAATGGATTACAGTTTTAAAAGGTTATATTAATGAGGCAAATAGAACATAAGGAGCTAGAAGGTAGTCTATTAGAAAAACTAGTAGCTGTAAGACGAGTTGCTAAGGTTGTAAAAGGTGGTCGCCAGTTTGGTTTTTCAGCACTAACTGTAGTTGGTGATGGTAAGGGTAGAGTGGGATTCGGGCAGGGAAAAGCTAAAGAAGTTCCTGCTGCTATTCAAAAAGCATTAGAAGATGCAAAAAAGAATATGGTTTCAGTCTCTCTAAAAGAGGGAACCTTGCAGTATCCCCTAACTGCTAGTTACGGTGCTGCTAAAATTTATATGCAGCCAGCTCCCCAAGGAACCGGAATTATTGCTGGGGGAGCCATGCGAGCAGTTTTTGAAGTTGTTGGTATACATAATGTTTTAGCAAAATGTATTGGATCAACAAACCCGATTAATATTGTTAGATCTACTATTCTTGGCCTTTCTCATATGGCAAGCCCTATAAGTATCGCTCAAAAGCGAGGAAAAGATCTTCAAGAGATTTTCAGTGAATAATGGATAACAAAAATAAAATTCAAGTAGTACTTGTGAAAAGCCTGATCGGTAGGTTAGAGCGGCATAAAAAATGTGCTATTGGTTTAGGATTACGCCGTATAGGGAAACCAACTACTGTTTATGATACTCCGGAGAATAGAGGAATGATAAAAGAAATTTCCTATCTAATTAAAATCAATGATAATTAGCTATGAGATTAAATACCCTTTCATTTATATTAGGCACTAAACAGAAAAGAACTCGACTTGGCAGAGGTATAGGATCAGGTTTGGGTAAAACTTGCGGACGTGGTCATAAGGGACAGAAAGCAAGAGCAGGAGGATATCACAAAGTTGGCTTCGAAGGAGGGCAGTTACCTATTCAGAGGCGTCTTCCTAAGATAGGGTTCGTATCTCTTAGTGCTAGAGATTCCGCTGAGCTTAGGTTGGATCAAATTTCAAAAATAGATACTGATGTATTAAGTATTGATAGTCTCATTCGTTCTGGTTTAATTTCAAAGCGAACTAAAAAAGTCAAGGTTATAGCATCTGGAAAAATTGATAAGGCAGTAACTCTTGATGGTATTCAAGTATCCATGGGTGCACGCCTAGCAATCGAAAAATTAGGCGGTAAAGTTAATGAAAAGGAATAATAGTGGCAAAGCATAGCCGTAAAGCAAAATCTTCTCGAGCTGGAGATAAATTCAGTAAATTTGATGGCTTGCGCCGTAAACTCTTTTTCGTGCTAGGTGCTCTATTAGTTTATAGAATAGGTACTTTTATTCCTGTACCCGGTGTTGATCCAAGCGCACTTTCTGCACTGTTTGAGCAACAACAAGGTACAATCTTGGACATGTTTAACATGTTCTCTGGCGGTGCTCTAAGACGTCTATCAGTATTTGCTCTAGGGATTATGCCTTATATATCTGCATCTATTATTATGCAGTTACTAACAACGGTTCATCCTAAACTGGAGCAGTTGAAAAAAGAAGGTGCATCAGGACGTAGAAAAATTACTCAATATACTCGTTATGGCACCTTGCTTTTAGCGACTATACAGTCCATAGGGGTGGCAGTTGCTTTAGAATCACAACAAGTAAGTGGTATGTCTGTAGTAATTGACCCAGGTATTTTATTTAGATTAACTGCTGTACTAACTCTTGTTAGTGGTGCATTATTTTTAATGTGGCTTGGTGAGCAAATTACTGAACGAGGTATTGGTAACGGAATTTCATTAATAATTTTTGCTGGAATCGTTGCTGGATTACCATCTGCTCTTGGTGGAACACTAGAATTAGCAAGAACTGGAGAGATTCATATACTTACTGTACTAGTACTTTTAGCCCTAACCTTAGTAGTAACAGCGTTTGTGGTTTTTATGGAGCGTGCACAGCGGCGTATACCAGTGCATTATGCTAGGCAGCAAGTTAGTGGTAAAACTTATGGTGGGCAAACCAGCCATCTACCTTTAAAAATAAATATGTCTGGAGTTATTCCGCCTATATTTGCGTCTAGTATTATTTTATTTCCAGCTACGTTAGCAAGCTGGTTTAGCTCTAATGAGGGGATGGGATGGCTTAAAGATCTATCAGCTACTCTGTCTCCAGGACAGCCTATTTATGTAATTTTATATGCGGCAGCAATTGTTTTCTTCTGCTTTTTTTATACGGCATTGGTTTTTAATCCAAAAGAAACAGCTGATAACTTAAAAAAATCTGGTGCTTTTATTCCTGGAATACGCCCAGGTGATCATACTACTCGATATATTGATACTGTCATGGGGAGGCTTACTCTAGGTGGTGCTATTTATATTACTGCTGTATGCCTTTTGCCAGAATTTTTAATTCTGTACTGGAATGTACCCTTTTATTTTGGAGGTACATCCTTGTTAATTATTGTGGTTGTAGTTATGGACTTTGTAGCCCAAGTGCAAGCCCATCTAGTATCCCATCAATATGAAAGTTTATTGAAAAAGGCCCAGTTAAAGGGCATTAATATTAATAGTGCTTTTGAAAATCAAATTATACGCTAGAGCTAGCAAAATCAAATATTCTATCCATGGGAGTTAACTAGATAAATGAAAGTTCGAGCTTCTGTAAAAAAACTTTGTCAAAGCTGTAAGCTTATACGGAGAAAGAGAGTTGTAAGGGTAATATGTAAAGATGCTCGGCATAAACAACGTCAAGGGTAATACTTACGATAAATAGATTGAGGGTAAGATAAATAATGGCACGTATCGCTGGAATCAATATACCGGTACATAAACACATAAAAATAGCGCTTACTTCTGTTTATGGGATAGGGAATACTCGTGCTCAAAAAATTTGTAATTCAGTAGGAATTCCTGCGCAAAAAAGAGTTACAGATCTCTCTGAGCAGGAGTTAGAAAATCTACGTACTGAAGTGAATAAATATTCTATAGAAGGTGATTTACGCCGTGAAGTAACAATGAATATTAAACGATTGATGGATATAGGTTGTTATCGAGGTCTTAGGCATCGCAAAAATCTTCCAGTACATGGCCAACGAACCCAAACAAATGCAAGAACACGGAAGGGACCTAGAAAGGTAAAATAGTAGAGTTTATATTAATGGCAAAGTCAAGTGTAAAAAAGAAAATTAAAAGAACTGTCGCTGATGGGATTGCGCATATTCATGCTTCTTTTAACAATACGATTGTTACAATCTCAGATCGTCAAGGAAACGCTCTAGCATGGGCTACATCCGGCGGAAGTGGTTTCCGCGGCTCTCGTAAGAGTACGCCTTTTGCTGCACAAGTAGCTGCAGAAAGAGCAGGGCGTGTTGCTCAAGAAATGGGTATGAAAAATGTAGAAGTGTACATTAAAGGCCCTGGACCAGGAAGAGAATCAGCTGCACGAGCTCTGAATAATATAGGTTTTAAAATAATAGGTATAATAGATATTACTCCTATTCCCCATAATGGTTGTCGCCCCCCTAAAAGGCGAAGAGTTTAAAAGGAGGGTTAAACTTGGCTAAATATATAGGTCCTAAACTCAAACAAGCAAGGCGTGAAGGAACAGATCTTTTTTTAAAAAGCGGAATTAGATCTATAGATTCAAAATGCAAGATTCAACAAATTCCTGGGCAACATGGATCAACATCAAAACAAAGCCGATTATCGGGCTATGCTTCTCAGTTACGAGAGAAACAAAAACTGCGTCGTATGTATGGTGTTTTAGAGAAACAATTCCGGTCTTACTATAAAGAAGCCACAAGGTTAAGAGGATCTACTGGGGAAAATCTATTAAAAATTCTAGAATCTCGCCTTGATAATGTAGTGTATAGAATGGGATTCGGGAGTACTCGTGCTGAAGCACGCCAGCTTGTTAATCACAAGAGTATCCTTGTTAATGGCAAAGAAGTGAATATACCCTCTTATAAGGTTCAGATTGAAGATAAAGTAATTGTAAAGGAAAAAGCTAAGAGGCAAGATCGTATAAAATTAGCACTTGAAATTGCTCAAGCAAGAGCAAATATAGATTGGATTGACGTTGAACCAAATAAAATGGAAGGGGTGTTTAGAAGAGTTCCTGATCGTAGCGAATTAGCTTCTGATATACAAGAGAACTTAGTAGTAGAGCTTTACTCAAAATAGCATGTTATTTATATGCTATATCAAACTATTTCAAATAAGATTGATCCTAAATTATGTTAGCATCTAATTTCCTGAAACCAAAGATAATAGATGTTCAGTACATTAATAATAATAGGGCTAGAGTAGTATTAGAACCTCTAGAACGTGGATTTGGGCATACATTAGGAAATGCCTTAAGAAGAATTTTACTATCTTCAATGCCTGGCTGTGCTATTGTTGAGGTGCAAATTGATCATATCCTCCATGAATATTCTTCTAAGGAGGGAATCCAAGAAGATATAGTAGAAATTTTATTAAACTTAAAAGAAGTAGCAATTAATTTACATGATTGTGATGAAGCTATTTTAGAATTAAATGCGAAAGGACCTAGAATAGTTACTGCAGGAGATATAAAGACTGATCATAGCGTAGAGGTTATTAACCCTGGACATATCATTGCTCATCTCACCGAATCGGGAGAAATTTCTTGTATTATAAAAGTGGCTCGAGGAAGAGGATATGAACCAGCTTCTGTACGATCTATAAATAATGAAAAGCATAACTCAATTGGCTATTTGACCCTTGATGCTTCTTTTAGTCCTATTAGAAAAGTTGCATATGATGTCGAGAGGGCTCGCGTAGAACAAAGAACTGATTTAGATAAACTTATTATTGAAATTGAGACAAATGGTGCAATTTCCCCAGATGAAGCGATAAGAAAGGCTGCTTCAATTCTGCAAGATCAGCTAACATTTTTTGTAGATTTAAAAAATAAAGAGAACATTTCTACTAATCAAGAGCTTGGAAAAGTTGATCCCATATTGTTGCAATCTATAGATGATTTGGAATTAACAGTACGTTCATTAAATTGTCTAAAAGCAGAAAATATCTATTATATTGGAGATTTAATCCAGCAAACGGAATCTGGGCTATTAAAAACTCCTAATTTAGGAAAGAAATCTTTAATGGAAATAAAAGAAATTCTATCCTCTAGAGGTCTTTCATTAGGTATGCAAGTAGATAATTGGCCTCCTGAGGGATTGGAAATAATTAGAATATAAACCTTAAAAAAAGAGTAGTTATTATATGCGTCATCGCCATAGTGGAAGAAAATTAAATCGAACAACTGCACATAGAGAATCTATGCTTCGTAATATGTCGGTATCACTATTGAAGTATGAAGCGATCCAAACAACACTTCCTAAAGCGAAAGAGCTGCGCAGGATTGCTGAACCACTAATTACACTAGCAAAAGAGGATACTGTAGCTAATCGTCGTCTAGCATTTTCTCGATTAAGAGATAGAGATGTAGTTACAAAATTATTTAGAGATCTTGCCCCTCGATACAAAGCACGCCCAGGCGGTTATTTACGATTATTAAAAAATGGATTTCGTAGCGGCGATAATGCTCCTATTGCCTTGGTAGAGCTTGTGGATCGTTCTAGTGATGGTGAAAATAGTGATTAGTCTTTGACAGCATAGCCGATATAATTAACGTTAATGTCGTTATTTAGCCAACAAATTTTACTTATAGGGTTATAATGTAGCCCTATAAATTCCTTAATATTTAAACATTCTAGACGGCACCAAGATTCTAATTCGCAAGGAATAATAAAACGCTTATAGTCATGAGTTCCCTTAGGGATGATTCTCCCTATATATTCTGCGCCGATAATACCAAATAAATACCCTTTTAGGGTACGGTTAAGCGTAGAAAAAAAGAATACCCCACCGGGCTTAAGTAATTGAGCACAAGCATGGATAATGTTAGCAGGGTTAGGTACATGTTCTAGCATTTCTAAACAAGTAATAATATCGAAGGATAGTGCTTTTTTACTTGCTAAATCTTCCACACTTATCTGCTGATAGTCTATATCTAACCTACTCTCTAATGCGTGTAAACGTGCTACTGTAAGAAGATCATAGCCTAGATCTATGCCCGTTACTTTAGAACCAAGTTTAGCTAGAGCCTCAGTGAGAAGGCCACCACCGCAGCCTACATCCAAAACCTCTTTTCCTGTTAGATTACTATGATCGCAAATATACTTTACTCGTATTGGGTTAATGTGGTGAAGTGTTCTAAATTCCCCCTCGCGTTCCCACCAATTATGGGCTAGGGTATTAAATCTACCTATTTCTTGAAGATCAACATTTACTGGCTGCTTATTCATTCAGTATTCCCTTAAGGAGTTAGTATATATATTTTTATGTATATATCGCCTTATCAATCACTTCATGAGTAAGTGATGGCGTAAATAACTTTAGAAAATCATAAGCGTATCCTCTTAAGTAGGAGCCTCGACGAATTCCTATATAAGTAATACTAGATTCAAATAGATTTTCTGCATCAATTGATTTTAAAGGTGCATCTTCAGTGGCATTAAATGCCATTTTCGCGATTATACCAATACCTAGTCCTAAGTGAAGGTATGTTTTAATTACATCCGCATCGCTTGCAGTTAAAATAATATTGGGCGTTATTTTTTTATTTATAAATGCTTGATCAAGTTTTGAGCGACCTGTAAAGCCAGTTATATAAGTAATAATAGGATACTTTGCTATATCCTCTAGTGTCATAGGGTTACATAAAAGTAGCGGGTGATCCGGTGGTACGATAACACATCTATTCCAACTATAACAAGGTAGTAATGCTAATTCTTTAAATAAACCTATTGATTCCGTTGCAATTGCTAAATCTACTGTACCATTAGCTGCCATTTCAGCAATTTGCTGTGGTGTCCCTTGAAACATTCTCAAATGGACCTCAGGATAGCTGGTTCTAAATTGCTTAATTATTAGCGGTAGAATGTATCTTGCTTGTGTATGTGTAGTTGCAATGGAGAGTATACCTTGACGTTTATTATTTACCTCCTTCCCTACTAGCTTAATATTCTCTACCTCAGATAAAATCTTATCAATCATTCCTAAAATTAAAACCCCAGCTGGAGTCATTCCTATAAGACGCTTACCATAACGCTCAAATATAGGCGTACCAAGCTCTTGCTCCAATTGGTGTATTTGATTGCTAATACCGGGTTGTGTCATATGGAGTGCTTGAGCAGCGGTAGATACACTATATTTTCGACGTACTATCTCTTGTACTGATCTCAGTTGTTGTAGTTTCATAATCGCATATAAAAAAAAATTATATCTATAAAGAACAATATATTTTGATTTAATATACATTAAATACTATTATTTTAGGTAAATTTTTAATTAAATAACTTATTTGTTATTAACCGTATGGAACTAGGATATATAGTATCTGGCTTATTCGTGGGGTTTATGGTGGGGCTTACTGGGGTGGGAGGTGGATCGCTAATGACTCCTATTCTAATTTTTGGGTTTGGTCTCTCCCCTCTAAGAGCAGTAGGCACTGATTTACTCTTTGCTGCCCTTACTAAGGTAGGTGGCGTGTGGAGTCATTGGTACCATCACACTATTCAGTGGCGTATTGTAGGATTTTTAGCTTTGGGAAGTATTCCCTCTACCTTAATAACACTGCAAATTCTAAAAACCTTTCAAAGTGATGATCAACAACTTACTCATTTGATTAATTTGATATTGGGGGTAGCATTAATTTTAACTGCTCTAGCACTACCAATGAAAAATTGGTTGAAGCAGGCTATAAAAGCTAATCATACCTCAAAGCTTGTACAGATTATCCACCGTCTTCGACAAAATAAAAACTTTATTGTGATAATTACGATTACTGTTGGCTGGATACTCGGGTTTATTGTCACTATGTCTTCCATCGGAGCAGGTGCTTTAGGATCGGTTGCTTTGTTATATCTTTATCCTAGTTTGTATATGAATCAGTTAGCAGCAACTGATATTGCTCATGCAGTGCCTTTAACGATTATTGCTGGCTTAGGACATTGGCATTTGGGGACGGTAGATATACATATTTTAAGTAATCTTCTTTTAGGATCTTTGCCTGGAGTTTATTTAGGCAGCCGCTTTAGTATTAGTCTTCCAGATAGAGTAATACAGATTACTCTTTCAACTTTACTGATGCTAATTGGTATTAAATTTATTCTTTAAGTAAATATAAAGTTATTGATGAAATTAAAATCGGATAATTTATTAACAGACAAGGTTATAGAAGTAACTTCTTTGCTTACGTCTATAGTAAATAACTATGCACCTGCTTGTTTCTCATCCAGCTTTGGAGCAGAAGATATGGTACTCATTGATATGATATTCAAATCTGCCCCAGAAATTAAGGTATTTACTTTAGATACAGGTCGCTTACCTCAAGAAACTTATGAGCTTATTCAAAAAATTACGGAATATTATCATCAACCGATTTATATTTATTTTCCTGAATCAGGAAATGTAGAATCCTACACTAAAACCTATGGACCTAATGGATTCTATCAAAGTGTGGAGTTACGAAAGAAATGTTGCCACATACGTAAAGTGTTACCACTGAAACGTGCGTTATTAGGAAAAAAATCATGGATTACAGGTATGCGTAGAGAACAATCTATTACTCGTAAGGATTTATCTCTCTCAGAATGGGATTCTGAGCATAAGCTTAAAAAATTTAACCCACTTATTACTTGGACAAGAGATGATGTATGGGATTATATTAAAAAATATAATGTTCCCTATAACATACTCCATGATCGGGGTTATGAAAGTATAGGCTGTGCTCCATGTACCAGAGCAATTACAGTAGGTGAGGATATTCGTGCTGGACGTTGGTGGTGGGAAGATGCTGATACTAAAGAGTGTGGGTTACATAAAAATTGATATAACCTAAAATTTATTGGTAAAGTGTGTATCATGAAATCATATCATTTAACTCATTTAAAACAGCTCGAATCAGAGTCTATATTTATTATGCGAGAGGTTGCTGCTACTTTTGAGCGACCTGTGCTACTTTTTTCTGGCGGTAAAGACTCCATTGTGATGGTGCATCTTGCTCAAAGGGCATTTTGGCCGACAAAGATTCCCTTTCCACTGTTACATATTGATACTGGGCACAATTTCCCTGAAACTTTAGAGTTTAGAGATAAACTAGTTGAAAAAACACAAGCAAGGCTTCTAATAGGCTCAGTACAAAATTCTATTAATAAAGGGAGAGCGATAGAAGAGAAGGGAGTTAATGCGAGCCGTAATAAGCTACAGACTGTAACTTTATTAGATGCTATTGAAGAATTTAAAGTTGATGCTGCTTTTGGCGGTGGTCGCCGAGATGAGGAGAAAGCTCGAGCTAAAGAGAGGATTTTCTCCCATCGAGATGAGTTTGGTCAGTGGGATCCTAAAAATCAGCGACCAGAATTATGGAATCTATTTAATGGTCATAAACATGTAGGAGAGCATTTTAGAGTTTTTCCGTTGAGTAACTGGACTGAAATGGATGTATGGCAATATATTGCTCAGGAAAATATAGATATTCCAAGTATTTATTTTAGTCATAACCGAGAAATTATTCAGAGAGATAGGATGCTGCTTGCAAATTCACCCTATCTTACTTTAGTAGAAGGCGAAATTATAGAACAACGGAGAGTACGATGCAGAACAGTTGGCGATATGACCTGTACTGGAGTTGTAGAATCAGAGGCGATAACTATTGAAGATATTATTCAAGAGGTAGCGGCTGCTAGAGTAACTGAGCGAGGAGGTAGAGCAGATGATAAGCGTTCAGAATCGGCTATGGAAGATCGTAAAAGACAGGGTTATTTTTAAAAATGATGAATGAATCTTCAGAATATCTTACTATGGACTTACTACGCCTTACTACAGCAGGTAGTGTGGATGATGGTAAAAGTACATTAATTGGTCGTTTACTTTATGATTCAAAATCTATTTTTGAAGATCAATTAGAATCTATACAGAAAAGTAGCCAACAATATGGAAACGAGCATATTAACCTTGCGTTGCTTACAGATGGGTTACGGGCTGAGCGTGAGCAAGGAATTACCATTGATGTAGCCTATCGTTACTTTGCTACGCCAAAACGAAAATTCATTATCGCAGATACCCCAGGGCACATTCAATATACACGTAATATGGTAACAGGGGCATCTACTGCTAATTTAGCAATGGTACTTGTAGATGCTCGTAATGGAGTAAGCGAACAAACCCGACGCCATGCTTCAATTTCTTCTCTCTTAAGGCTTCCTCATCTTATTTTGTGTATAAATAAAATGGATTTAGTCGATTATAAAGAGCAGACTTTTAAGAAAATAAGAAAGGAATTTGAAAATTTTGCAGATAAATTAGATATTCCTGATATTCACTATATTCCTATTAGTGCTTTTTATGGGGATAATGTAGTTGAAAAATCAAAAAATATGCCTTGGTACCAGGGAAGTACCCTATTACATACCCTAGAAAATATTCATATCAGTAATGATTATAATCATACTGATAGTCGTTTTGCAGTCCAATATGTGATTCGCCCTCATTCTCATGAATACCATGATTATCGCGGTTATGCTGGACGTGTAAGTAGTGGTGTTTTCCGTCCTGGAGATGAAATTACTGCTCTTCCTTCAGGGTTATCTACTCAGATTAAATCTATCGATACAATGGATGGATCAATAGACGAAGCATTCGCACCTATGTGTGTTACGTTTACTTTGGAGGATGATATCGATATTAGTCGGGGAGATATGTTAGTTAAATCTGTATATCAACCGCAAATCTCCCAGGACATTGAATTAATGGTCTGTTGGCTTAATGAGGTACCTTTAATATTAGGTGCTAAATATATAGTGAAGCATACTACAAAGGAGGTACGCTGCATTGTCAAAGAGATTCAATCTAAATTGGATGTTACTTCTCTAAACCAATCTAAAGATAAGGTAGCAAATTTAGAATTAAATGATATTGGGAAAATTAAAATTCGCACTGCTAATCCTTTATTTTTTGATAGCTATCATAACAATAGGGAAATAGGGAGCTTAATTTTAATTAACGAATTTACTAATGAGACTGTAGGTGCAGGAATGATCGTTTAGTTTTTTAGCAGTGTAAGTAAGAGATTTTTAACCCTGATAAGAAATAAACTCTAATTTTATTCAACGTTTTTTTAATTTAACTGTTTAATCCCGCCAATAAATCCAGAATAATCTAGGCTAATAGCTTGACGCTCATGGAGCACAATATTCCATTGAGATTCAAATAAAGCATTACCTCTGATTCTGGTACTGAGAATGGAGGATTGCCCAGATCTTCTTGTTTATACTCTAGAGTGATTAGTAACCCTTAGCAACCTAATGGTAATTTTCCTATATTTCATTAACATAGTGCTAGCACATCCTGATGATAGAGTAATAAGAGCTGTGCAATCAAATACACCGCTATACTTTTGTAAATTTTATATATTTAAAGCAAATACATCTCTATTAATAATCTCAATATTACTAGAGCATAGCTAGCTATTTTGTGTTTTTTCAATTTTAGGAGAAAATTTATGTTCAGTAAAAAATTTCTCAACTGCAAGGCGAGAGGTCTCCACACCGATTACAAAATATCTTTGCAAAACTAACCGAACTAAATCAAGAAATTTACCATATAAAGGCGCAAGCATTTCCGTATCAGTTGAAGTACTTAATATAGGTCAATATTTTTGCAGGAGTGAGGTAGGTGTAGTTTGGTGAAAGCCAATTTCACCTTTCTGCTAACGATCATGCCAGAACTATAGATCCATAATATTCCCCGTTTATATATTTTCTTAAACTTGTTTATAGCCTATCTAACTAAAGACTATAATACTTTGTTTATTTTCATAAACTTTAGTCCTGTCAACAGATAATATATTTTTACTCAAAGCACTGAATCAGTAATGCTACACAACAAGCCAAATTTCTTTAAAAAATTGCAAATTACTGTTATTGCATATGATACGGTAGCAATTTGTTTTGCTTGGATAGTGAGTTATTTATCTCGATATAACCTATCTCCTTGGATGGATTGGCAATCTTGTCTAAGCACTTTGCCTATTACAATCATTGTTCAAAATATAGTTTTTATTTGGTATGGAGTATATCGGGGGATATGGCGTTTCACAAGCATTCCTGATGTAATTAATGTTACCCGTGCTATTTGCTATGGTACCTTGTCTATCACTTTAGTACTTTTTCTAATTAGTCGCTTAAATGGGGTACCTCGAAGCGTATTATTACTTTATCCTCTTTTTTTATTACTTTTTCTTATAGGTCCTCGGCTAACCTATCGAATTTGGAAAGATCGTCGATTTAATTTTGATACTCATACTAATTATAAAAAAATATTGATTTTAGGGGCAGGTCGTGCGGGTCATCTGCTAGTAAAAGATATGCTTGATGGGGGTAATTATTTACCTATTGCTTTTTTAGATGATCAAAGCGATCTAACAGGAAGACAAG
The DNA here is from genome assembly GCF_945836005.1 of Candidatus Nitrosacidococcus sp. I8. Lineage (NCBI taxonomy): Bacteria > Pseudomonadati > Pseudomonadota > Gammaproteobacteria > Chromatiales > Chromatiaceae > Candidatus Nitrosacidicoccus > Candidatus Nitrosacidicoccus urinae. The sequence continues at coordinate 372,991 of NZ_OX241534.1, forward strand.
TACGAGGTATCCCTATCATTGGAACACTAGATCAGCTTGTTGAAATAGTTTCACAAATTCCTATAGATATTATTTGTATTGCAATTCCTTCTGCGAGTAGTGCTCAAATGGAACGGATTATTTCACTGTGTGAGCAAACAAAAATTCCATACCGATCCCTGCCACGCCTAAGAAAACTGCTAGATCAACCGAGTGTAAAATTTCTACGAGAGGTAGCTATTGATGATTTATTAGGGAGAGACGAGGTTCCTTTAGATAAAAAGGATATTAAAAAAAATTTTTCAAAAAAATCCCTACTTATCAGTGGCGGCGGTGGATCTATTGGATCAGAGCTATGTATACAACTTGCGTCTCTAAATCCTACTGCTCTCATTATTATAGATAATAATGAATATAGACTTTACCGTATTGAATTAGAATTGATACAGAAATTTCCAAAATTAAATTTATATGTTTATCTATGTGACATATATGACAAGCCTGGAATACAGGGAATTTTGACCCAACATCAGCCAGACGTTATCTTCCATGCAGCTGCTTATAAGCATGTACCTTTGCTTGAAAAACAAGCACGACAAGCGGTGAAAAATAATGTACTAGGTACACAACAGATCGCAGAGGCTGCTGCTCAAGCAGCATGTGGCACTTTTGTTTTAATTTCTACGGATAAAGCAGTAAATCCTACGAATATTATGGGTGCGAGTAAGCGGGTATCTGAATTAATTTGCCAAAATCTGAATCGTAATTACCCTAAAACTCGTTTCATTGTTGTTCGTTTTGGTAATGTACTAGGTTCTACTGGAAGTGTTGTTCCCCTATTTCAAACACAAATTGCATCTGGTGGACCGGTGACTGTAACACACCCTGAAGTAGCTCGTTATTTTATGACCATCTCTGAGGCCTGTCACCTAATTACTCAAGCTGCGGTATTAGGCAAGGGAGGGGAAATTTTTGTACTTGATATGGGAAAATCTATTAAAGTTACAGAGCTTGCTAAACAAATGATTCGCCTATCAAATCAAGGTATTGATAGAGAAATAAAAATTACTTATACGGGGCTACGACCTGGAGAAAAATTATATGAGGAATTATTTTATCCCAATGAATCGCCCATTATGACCCAGATACCAAAAATCCTATTAGCACGAAGTGATACTATTAATTGGGAGGTCTTAAAAAAAGAATTACCCAAATTAGAAGCTATTTATCAAACTGAAGATGAGCAAGAAATAACAAAAGTATTATATTCTTTTGTTTTAAAATTTCACCCATAATTAAGAGAATAAGTAATGAAGCAAACCATTATTACCAAAGCGATATTTCCAGTAGCAGGTTTAGGTACTAGATTTCTTCCTGCCACTAAAGCAAATCCAAAAGAAATGCTACCTATTGTTGATAAGCCTCTTATTCAATATGCTGTAGAGGAAGCAATCGAAGCGGGGATTACCAGTATCATTTTTATTACTGGTCGCAATAAACAATCTATTGCCAATCATTTTGATAAAGCTTATGAATTAGAAACAGAGCTTGAACACCGTAATAAAAGAGAATTGCTTACACTAGTACGAAATATCATACCGAGTCATGTTACTTGTGTATATATTCGCCAAGAAGAAGCTCTAGGTCTAGGGCATGCGGTACTTTGCGCAGCCCCAGTGATCAATGATGAACCTTTTGCGGTAATACTTGCCGATGATCTTATCGATACAGAAGGGGATAAATGCCTTACCCAAATGGTAAAACTGTATGATAAATATCAAACTACTCTAATTGGTGTTGAAGAAATCCCCCTTGATCATACTGATCAATACGGGATTATTCACTCTAGTTCTTCAGAAGGGAGAGTCCATAAAATAGATGCTATTATTGAAAAGCCCAAACCGGAACAAGCTCCTTCCACCCTAGCAGTTGTAGGTCGTTATATTTTAACACCACATGTTTTACAACTCCTACGTGTTACTTCTTTTGACTCGAGAGGCGAAATACAGTTAACAGATGCAATAGCAGCAGTACTCAATGAGGAAAATGCATTTGCTTATCAATTTGATGGAAAGCGCTATGATTGTGGAAGTAAACAGGGCTACCTGCAAGCTACAGTAGAGCATGCACTTAAACACGCAGATTTAGGAAAAGATTTTAGAGACTATTTATATAATCTCTCTTTTTTTGAGGAAAACGATGAAAATTTTGGTAAGTAATGATGATGGTTATTTATCGCTAGGAATTAAAGCACTTGCCGATTCCTTAGCTAGTATTGCAGAAATTATTGTTATTGCCCCTGACCGGAATCAAAGTGGCGCTAGCCATGCACTCACTTTAAATACCCCTTTACGAGTGAGCATTGGAGCAAATAATTTTTATCGAGTAGAGGGTACACCTGCAGATTGTGTGCATCTAGGAGTTACTGGCCTACTAAAAGAACCTCCGGACATGGTAATTTCAGGAATTAATATTGGTGCAAATTTAGGTGATGACGTAATTTACTCAGGGACAGTAGCAGCTGCTATGGAAGGAAGGTTTTTAGGACTACCTTCAATTGCAGTCTCTTTAGTATCTTCTGAACCAAAGCATTTTAGTACTGCTGCTTGGGTTACTTGTGAACTCGTAAGAAAAATAATAAAAAATCCACTGCCTGCAGATACCATTCTTAATGTAAATGTACCTGATGTATCTAAAGCAGATATTAAAGAGTTTAGAGCTACCCGGTTAGGGTGCCGACATCAATCGGGTCCCATTATTAGAGATACTGATCCTAGCGGGCATCCTATTTATTGGGTAGGACCCTCTGGAGAAAGCCAAGACTCAGGATTGGGTACTGATTTTTATGCAATTTCCCAAGGGGAAGTCTCTATTACACCTATTCAAGTGGATTTAACTAGCTATAAAATGCTTGATAAATTATCCCAGTGGTTAGCTTAAAAAGTTAAACCTGAGGTAATAAATAGGTATCATACATATCATTTATTAATTTGACTGTTGGTAATTTTTACCTTGTATGGGTAGTTGTTTTTACGCTAGCTATTGAATCTTGTAGCTTTATTAAAGCACCTACTTATTACACTGTAAAGCGTGGGGATACGCTCTCTTCAATTGGTAGAAAGTACAATATAGATTATGAGAATTTATCTCAGTGGAACAATATTAATTCATCTAATACTATCTATACGGGTCAAAAATTGCGCCTCGTGCCTACTGCAAAAGAGTTAGCAGCCCATACTGGTACTTCAAAAAAAATAAAAATAGCCTCTTCTAATAAGAAAAATATCTCTAACCAGTCTCCTCAACCTCAACAACCTCTCACTAATATTGCTTGGCAATGGCCTACGCAAGGTAAAATTCTTCAGCACTTCTCTTCTACTCTTCCTATTCATAAAGGAATCGATATTCAAGGAAAGTTAGGGCAATCAGTAGTTGCTGCAGCTGATGGAGAAGTAGTATATAGTGGAATGGGTCCGCTTCAATACGGTAATTTAATTATTCTTAAACATAAGAATAATTTCTTAAGTGCTTATGCCCATAATCAAATTCTTACTGTCAAAGAGGGAAGCTTTATTAAGAAAGGGCAAGAAATTGCTAAATTAGGATCTAGTGGTACGACTCAAGTTAAGCTTCATTTTGAAATCCGTTATAATGATAAAGCAGTAGATCCTGTAAAGTACCTTACTACTCGTCAAATTAACCATTAATTTAAGTCTATCCCAGGAGATTTTATGATAGAAAAAGGAATAGTCGTTCAAAGAATTTATGATTATACCGAACGATTAGCATCCTTAAGGGGGTATCTTTAACTTCGTAGAAAAACAAGAACAATTGATAGAGCTAGATAGGGAATTAGCACTTCCAGCTATTTGGAATCAGCCTGATCAAGCCCAAAAACTTAATCAAGAGCGCGTTAGAATCCAAAATATTATAGGACCATTAATCGAGTTAGATGAAAAAACCCTTCAAGCCAAAGAACTCTTCGAACTTGCTTTAGAAGAAAACGATCAAAATACTGCTCAGGATGTAGCCCTAGAGTTAGATGACATAGAGCAACAGCTTACGACATTAGAATTTCGTCGAATGTTTTCTGGGGAAATGGATTCTCATTCTGCTTTTTTAGATATACAAGCTGGATCTGGAGGCACAGAAGCTCAAGACTGGGCAAATATGCTCCTTAGAATGTATTTACGCTGGGGAGAAAGTCATAATTTTGCAACTACAATCACTGAGATCTCTGATGGCGATATAGCAGGTATTAAAAGTGCTACCGTTCACTTTAAAGGGGAATATGCATTTGGTTGGCTTAGAACAGAGACTGGGGTACATCGACTAGTTCGAAAATCCCCTTTTGATTCAGGCAATCGTCGTCATACCTCCTTTGCAGCCGCCTTTGTTTATCCTGAGTTAGATGACAAAATAGATATTGAAATTAATCCAGCAGATTTGCGTATTGATACCTATCGAGCTAGTGGGGCAGGTGGACAACATGTAAATCGCACCGATTCTGCAGTAAGAATTACTCACATTCCCACTAATATAGTGGCACAATGCCAAAGTGAGCGATCTCAGCACCAAAATAAAGCCCACGCCATGACTCAACTTCGAGCAAAACTCTATGAATTGGAAATGCGTAAACGAGAGGCTCAAAAACAAGAAGCTGAAGATGCAAAATCAGATATTGGCTGGGGAAGCCAAATTCGTAGCTATGTATTGGATCAATCCCGTATTAAAGATTTACGTACTCAAATAGAAGTGGGTAATACGCAAGCAGTATTAGATGGAAATCTAGATATTTTCATTGAGGCGAGCCTTAAAAGCGGATTATAAAATTTTTAAAAATAAAAATATGTCAGAACAAGAAGAAAGTACTCTAATTGCTCAAAGAAGAGCAAAGCTAACTGAAATACGTAACCAAGGTAATCCTTTTCCTAATGACTTTAGAAGGAATACTACTGCAAAAGAATTATATGAAAAATATGATTCTAAAGATGCTGAAACCCTTGCTGTTGATTCCATTAAGATAAAAATTTCTGGAAGAATGATGACTCGTAGGGTGATGGGTCAAGCAAGCTTTGCTCATATTCAGGATATGTCTGGAAAAATCCAGATTTATGCTCGAAAAGATAGCTTATCGGAAAATATCTACCAAGAATTTAAACAATGGGATCTTGGGGATATTATTGGTGCTGAAGGTATTTTAATGAAAACTAAAAGTGGAGAGCTCTCTATTCGAGTAGAACATTTACAATTACTTACGAAATCTCTACGCCCCTTACCTGAAAAATTCCATGGATTAACCAATCAGGAAATTCGCTATCGCCAGCGCTACTTAGATCTCATTATGAATGAATCTACTCGGGAAGTATTTCAGCGACGTAGTCATATTATTAGTTATATTCGTAATTATCTAACACATCATGGGTTTCTCGAAGTAGAAACCCCGATGATGCAAAATACCCCCGGGGGGGCACTTGCACGACCCTTTGTGACTTTCCATAATGCTTTAGATTTAGAATTGTTTTTACGAATTGCACCAGAACTCTACCTTAAACGGCTTGTAGTGGGTGGTTTTGAGAAAGTATTTGAGCTTAATCGCAACTTTCGGAATGAAGGGCTCTCTACTCGCCATAATCCAGAATTTACTATGGTAGAGTTTTATCAGGCTTATGCTTCTTATGAGGATTTAATGGATTTTACAGAATCCATGCTAAAAGGGCTTACCCAAACGGTACTGGGCTCTACTCAAATAACTTATCAGGGAGAATCTTATAATTTTAGTAAGCCATTTAACCGAATGACTCTAAAAGAATCTATTCTTCACTTTAATCCTCAGCTTAATACTGAAGATATAGAATCTTTAGATAATGCTCAGAAGGTGGCTAAATTCTTAGATATTTCCACACAAAAAAGCTATGGACTAGGCAAAATTCAACTAGAAATATTTGAAAAGACGGTGGAATCTAAACTTAAAGAACCCACTTTTATTACAGCATATCCCACAGAAGTTTCCCCCCTAGCACGGCGAAATAGTGCAGATCCTTTTATCACTGATCGGTTTGAATTTTTTGTAGGCGGTTGGGAAATTGCTAATGGATTCTCAGAATTAAATGATGCAGAGGATCAAGCAGGTCGTTTTCAAGATCAGCTTAAAGATCGAGAAGCAGGAGATCAAGAAGCTATGAGGTTCGATGAGGATTATATCCGAGCATTAGAGTATGGTATGCCACCTACAGCAGGGGAGGGGATTGGGATTGATCGCTTAGTTATGCTTTTGACTGACTCACCCTCTATTCGGGATGTACTGTTATTTCCTCATATGCGCCCACACTGATCAATTTATATAGGAATGAAGGTTACACTACAACCTGCCTATGTACTTCATCAACGACCTTATCGAGAAACAAGCGCCCTGATTGAATCTTTTACTGAAGACTACGGGCGAGTAAGCCTCATTGCTAAAGGGATAAAGAGAAAAAATTCTAAAGTAATAGGATTACTACAGCCTTTTCAACCATTATTAATATCTTGGGTAGGGCGAAGCAATTTAGTTACTTTAACTGGAGTAGAAGCTAGTGGTAGCAGTATTCATTTGGTGGGAGAGCCACTTATATGTGGGTTTTACCTTAATGAATTATTGCTTCGTTTGCTATCTTATCAAGATTCTTTTAAACCTTTATTTTCAATTTACGCACGTTCTTTACAGCAACTTGCATGCTCTGAGCAATACCAGCCAATATTACGATTATTTGAGCGAGATTTACTTATTCATCTAGGATATGCTCCCTTATTAAAATATGAAATAGGTACCCACCAACCTATTAAAGCAGAACAATGGTATAGTTATCAGATAGAAAAAGGACCGAGTAAGTTTGAACTAAATAATGGTATAGAGGGAATGAAATTAAAAGGACAAACTTTACTTTCGTTAGCTTATGGGAAGCTTACAGACTCACAAAGTGTATGGGAGGCAAAAAATTTGTTGCGATGGCTACTCTCTCCTTACTTGGGAGATAAACCTCTAAAGAGTCGAGCAATGCTAGTAGCACTAAGACAGCTAACCCACGAATAAATAGTAGGGTAGTAATCCGTGAAAGCCAATTCTATTTTTTTAGGCGTTAATATTGATCATATTGCAACCCTACGCCAAGCAAGAGGAACAAGATACCCTGATCCAATACAAGGGGCGATTGAATCAGAGCAAGCGGGTGCAGATAGCATTACGCTACATTTACGAGAGGATCGCCGCCATATCCAAGAGAGAGATGTGGCTTTACTAAAAGATATCCTGCTTACTAAGATGAATTTAGAAATGGCAATCACAGATGAGATGTTAGCAATTGCTGAACAATATCACCCTGAGGATTGTTGTCTTGTTCCCGAAAAAAGAGAAGAGCTTACTACAGAGGGTGGGCTAGATGTGATAGGTCAGTTGCCTCGAGTAACTGAAGCTTGCACTCGTTTAAAAGAGGCTGGAATTAAAGTTTCTTTATTTATTGACCCTGACTTTAGGCAAATTGAAGCAGCGGCTCAAGCTAAAGCACCTATCATTGAAATTCATACTGGGCATTTTGCAGATGCTATAGGAGAAAAAAATCGTCAGCAGGAATTTTTGAAAATCACTCAAGCAGTCACTAGAGGATTGGAGTTAGGGCTACAAGTGAATGCAGGCCATGGATTGAATTATCATAATGTTACTCCCATTGCAGCAATTCCTGGTATTGTGGAATTAAATATTGGTCATGCTATCATTAGTAAAGCACTGTTTGTTGGGATAAAAAATGCTGTCAATGAAATGAAAATGCTAATGAAAGCAGCCCGCTTATGATTATTGGTATTGGCACTGACATTATACAAATCACTCGGGTTCAATCTCTTCTAGAATGCTATGGGAATCGTTTTGCACAACGAATTTTAACCGAAAGCGAATATAATGAGTTTTTTTTAAAAAAAAAGAGCATGCTCGCTTTCTTGCTAAACGGTTTGCAGCTAAAGAAGCAGCAGTAAAAGCACTAGGTACTGGTTTTAGAAATAATCTATACTTATCTCATATTGAAGTAACCCATACAGAACTAGGTCAACCTTTATTGAAATGGAAAAAGAAAGCAGCAGAATTAGTTTACACTCTACAAGTTACAGAATCATTTCTTACCATTTCAGATGAAAGGGACTATGCAGTTGCATTCGTTATTTTATGCAATAACTGAAGAAATAATCTTATGAACTACCCCGCTATAGATCACTTTATTGGTCATACCCCTTTAGTAAAATTACAAAGGCTATTTGAGAATACTAATAACAACACGATTTTACTAAAACTAGAGGGTAATAATCCTGCAGGATCAGTTAAGGATCGCCCGGCAATGAATATGATCCAGCAGGCAGAAAAAAGAGGGGAAATTAAACGTGGAGATACTTTAATTGAAGCTACCAGTGGAAATACTGGAATTGCCCTTGCAATGGCTACAGCAATAAAGGGTTATAAGATGATTCTTATCATGCCAGAAAATATGAGCATGGAGCGTCAATCAATTATGAAAGCTTTTGGGGCTGAAATTATTCTAGTATCTCAACAAGAAGGCATGGAAGGAGCTAGAGATCTTGCATTAAAAATGCAAGCAGAAGGAAAAGGAAAGGTATTAGATCAATTTTCCAATGAGGATAACCCAAATGCCCACTACTATAGTACAGGCCCTGAAATTTGGGAGGCTACAAAAGGTAAAATTACCCATTTTGTAAGTGCTATGGGCACGACAGGAACGATTATGGGTGTTTCTCATTTTTTAAAGGAAAAAAATACAGCAATTAAAATTATTGGAGTTCAGCCAATAGAAGGAGCGAGCATCCCTGGAATTCGCCGCTGGTCAGAAGCCTATTTACCCAAGATTTATAACCCTACTGCAGTTAATGAAATTATTGATATATCTCAGCAAGAAGCAGAGGAAGTTACTCGAAATCTTGCTTGCCAAGAAGGAATTTTTGCTGGTATTTCTTCAGGTGGTGCAGTTGCAGCAGCACTACGTTTAGCTAAAACAATACATGATAGTACTATTGTGACTGTAGTTTGCGATCGAGGGGACCGCTATCTTTCTACGTCTATTTTTTCCTAGACAAACCTCTAAAGCTCTAATTTAAACATATCCCATCTTTACTTTTGGGTAAATTATATATCTATGAAAGATGCTATAAAAACAATTGTGGGCAGCTACTCAGCAGAAGATCTACGAGTGGGCATTGTTGCTGCACAGTTCAATGAGTTTATTGTAACAAATTTACTGAATAGTGCTATTGACACTTTACTTCGTCATGGAGGCAATCCTCAGAATATCACCGTAGTTAGAGTTCCTGGTGCATTTGAGCTTCCATTAGGAATACAAGCATTAGCTAAACAGGGAGCGTTTGATGCGATCATTGCTTTAGGGGTAGTCATTAGGGGTTCTACTCCCCATTTTGATTACGTAGCAGGAGAGTGTAGCAAAGGAATAAGCAAATTATCATTGCAGTACAGCTTACCAATAGGGTTTGGTGTATTGACGGTGAATACTATTGAGCAAGCCATTGAGAGGGCAGGAACTAAAGCTGGAAATAAAGGTGCAGATGCAGTGATTTCTGCTATTGAAATGGCAAGTGTATTACGGCAAATTAACAATGCTTAAAAGAACAAATGCTAGAATTTCTGCAGTGCAAGGTCTTTATCAATGGCATCTTACTGATCAAGATATTAATTTAAATGAAGTTGAATTATCAGATTTTATTCTTGAACAGAATAAATCTCAAGGTAGTATTGATAAAAACTATGGTGAAAAAATTCTTAAAGGAGTACTCCAAAATAAAAATCAATTAGATGAGCAAATGAGACCTTTTTTAGATCGGTCTATTGATGCTCTTAATCCTATTGAATATGCTATTTTAAGAGTGGGAATTTTTGAATTACTTTTTTGTACCGATACTCCTTATCGAGTAGTACTGAATGAAGCTACTGAGTTAGCGAAAATATTGGGAGCGGAAAAAAGCCACCGCTATATTAATGCAGTCTTAGATAAAGTAGCTCGCCAGCAAAATTTAGCTGAAAAACAAAAAAATCAACAAAGTAAAAATGAAATATTATTAGCAGATCAAAATAATTTGAATATCAATCCACAGATACAAGAGAGTGCAGAAAAGCTAGCTTCTAGTACTCCCCTACCAACACCAAAATTTCAAGAAATACCTCATAATAAGGAAAAAGATGCTGATCCTACTAGCTCTAATCAAGAGCCCCTAGATGAATTTTCTATAATAAAACAATTTTTTACCCGTAATACTTATTCTCGAAGAGATGTAACGCTTGGCATCGGAGATGACTGTGCCTTGGTAACTGTACCAGAAAATTATGAGTTAGCATTAACAATAGATACCTTAATAGAAGGTGTGCATTTTACTAAGAGCACACACCCTGAAGCATTAGGTCATAAAGCACTCGCTGTAGGGTTAAGTGATTTAGCAGCAATGGGGGCAACCCCTGCTTGGGCTACTTTGGCACTTACGATACCCACCCCTAATACTAAATGGCTTACTCAATTTTCTCAGGGAATAAGTAATCTTTTGGAAAAATATAAAGTGCAGCTTATTGGGGGAGATACTACTCGGGGGGAAATTTTAACAATTACCTTACAACTCCATGGATTTGTTCCTAAAGGGAAAGCATTAAGACGAGATAAAGCTCAAGTAGGAGATAAAATTTATATAACTGGTACTTTAGGTAATGCAGGGCTTGCACTACAGGCTAGATTAGGTAAGGTAGTACCTACCCAAGAAGTATTATCTCACATTAATCGTTCTTTAGATTGGCCACAACCTAGAGTTTTGGAAGCTCTTACTTTACGACCTTTAGCCCATGCTGCTATAGATATTTCAGATGGTCTTATCGCAGATTTGGAACATATTCTAATTGCAAGTAAAGTTGGAGCCGCAATTAATGTGGACTCTATTCCTATTTCTAATTTCATTAAAACCACTGTAGGGCATGATGAAGCGCTTACGATAGCACTTACTGCTGGAGATGATTATGAGCTTTGTATTGTTGCCCCAGATCATGCACCTATAGAATCTGTTTTATCCGAATTTGATTGTCCATGTACTTTTATTGGTGTTATTGAGGAAAATCAGGGATTACGTTGCTGTAGAAGTGACGGTACTCCATTTTCTCCTAAATCTAAGGGTTATCAGCATTTTTAATAATAGAGGTTATGTTGTAGGGTATTTATTATATTTCAATAATGATCCCCGGGTCTTATCGTAAGCACTTCAAATCCATCTCTAGTTACTAAAATAGTGTGCTCCCATTGGGCAGAAAGACTATGATCTTTTGTCACTACTGTCCAATTATCCGATAATACTTTTATATGGCGTTTGCCTACATTTACCATGGGTTCTATGGTAAATATCATCCCTTCTTCTAATCTAAGTTGAGTACCAGGGATACCATAGTGAAGTACTTGAGGATCTTCATGAAAAAATCGACCAATTCCATGTCCGCAAAACTCCCTTACGATAGAATAGTTATTATTTTCTGCATAAGTTTGAATTGCATGCCCAATATCTCCTAAATAAACGCCTGGTTTTATCATTTCTATGCCAATGCACATACATTCATAGCTTATTTGTGTAATCCGCTTAGCAATGGTGCTGGGTTCACCTACAAAAAACATTTTACTTGTATCGCCGTGGTAACCATCTTTAATAACGGTAATATCAACATTAATAATATCCCCTTTTTTTAGTTGCTTTTTATTGGGTATACCATGGCATACAACATAGTTTACTGAAGTACAAATTGACTTTGGAAATCCATGGTAGTTTAAAGGAGCTGGAATTGCCTGTTGTGTATTAGTTATATACTCATGGCAAATGTTATTTAACTCTTCAGTAGTAATTCCTGGTACGATATAAGGACGAATCATGTATAATACATCAGCTGCAAGGCGACCGGCGATTCGCATCTTTTCAATCTCCTCTGGAGTTTTAATAGTGACTGGCATAAGCTAGAGTATGCTGATTTCCCTCGTATTGATTATTCCTTGCAAAGGAAATAATTTTGATAGTTAATAAGAGCTGCATAATATTTTTTTATAGTATAGAATGCAAACTTTTATCACGAACTAAAATTACACGTATATCGGCACATATCACTAGGGTGCTTCTTAGAAGTCAGTGTATGGGATATACGGAAGAATAACCCAATTTATAGAGGAATAAAACTATGTCAAATGTAACAATGCGACAAATGCTAGAGGTTGGTGTACATTTTGGGCATCAATCTCGCTATTGGAACCCAAAAATGGCCCCTTACATTTTTGGAAAACGTAATAATATTCATATTATTAATCTAGAGGCAACATTACCTCTTTATATTGAAGCTACGAATTTTCTAGGACAGCTTGCTTCAAATAGAGGCACTATCCTTTTTGTAGGTACTAAGCGTGCAGCTCAAGATGTTATACAAGAAGAAGCCCAGCGTTGTCGTATGCCTTATATAAATCGTCGATGGCTTGGCGGTATGCTTACTAATTTCCGTACAGTTCGGCAATCAATAAAACGTCTCAATGATTTAGACGCTATGATTGGTGATGGTAGTTTGGATCGCCTTAAGAAAAAAGAAGTGCTAATGAAGCATAGAAATAGAGATAAGCTAGATCGAAGCCTAGGCGGGATTAAAAATATGAATCGCCTTCCTGATGCTTTATTTGTCATAGATGTGGGTCATGAACGTATTGCAGTAAATGAAGCAACTAAATTAGGAATTCCTGTTATTGCAGTAGTAGATACTAACAATGATCCTAAAAATGTAGACTATGTTATTCCGGGAAATGATGATGCAATCAGAGCGATTCGTCTTTATGCTCAAGGCGTTGCCGATGCCATTATAGATGGGCGTACTGCATCACTGACTCATAGTGCAAATGAGAGTAAGGATGAATTTGTAGAGTTGAATGATTTTAATGAGGAAGAGCCATTTGATAGATCTTTTATAGAAGAGAAAGATGGTGGTATGGCATCATAGATAGCATCTACTTTAGTATTTTACCTATGTTTACTATTTGATTGTAAGTGTTTTAAGAGAGAGTAGAACTATATGGCGGTTACAGCAATACAGGTTAAAGAACTACGTGAACGAACCGGGGCTGGTATGATGGAATGTAAGAAAGCCTTAACAGAGGTCCATGGTGATATTGATGCTGCTATTGAGTGGATGCGAAAACAAGGATTAGCTAAGGCCGATAAAAAATCAGGCAGAATCGCTGCTGAGGGTATTATTACAATAGAGGTTAGTAATAATAATCATAAAGCGGTAATCATAGAAGTAAATTCTGAGACTGACTTCGTCGCTAAAAATGATGATTTTTGTCAGTTTGCAGCGAAAACGGCACAAAGAGTTTTAATTTCTAATCCTAAGACCTTAGATGAATTACTTTCAATGCCTTTAGAAGAAAATAGTCAAAGCATTGATGAGGTTCGTCAAAATTTAATTGCAAAGATTGGTGAAAATATTAATGTGCGCCGTTTTTCGGTTGTTGAATCTAAGAAAGGATCGGTAGGGTACTATACCCACGGCAATCGAATAGGTGTAATTGTTGCCATGGAAGGAGGCAATAGTAATCTTGCAAAAGATATAGCAATGCATATTGCTGCAAGTAAACCTCAGGCAATCAGTAAAGAGGATATTTCTACAGAAGTATTAGATAAAGAACGGGAAATTATTCTTGCCCAATCAGAGGGGAGTAATAAATCTCCTGAAATTATTGAAAAAATGGTTGAAGGACGATTACAAAAATTCTTAAATGAAGTAACTTTATTAGGCCAACCCTTTATCAAAGATCCTGATATTAAAGTTGAAAAATTACTTAAAAATGCTCAAGCAAACATTCTACAATTTATACGTCTTGAAGTAGGTGAAGGAGTTGAAAAAAGAGTATGTGATTTTGCCGAAGAAGTAAGAGATCAAGCTCAAGGAGGTTAAATTACCATGACTCTAGATAAGAAACCAAAATACCGACGTATTTTACTTAAACTAAGCGGTGAAGCTCTGGTAGGAGAAGGAGAGCACGGTATCGATTCTAGAGTTGTTCAAGAAATTGCTCAAGAACTATCTACGCTAAATAAGGTAAATATTGAAATTGGGCTAGTTATTGGTGGAGGTAATATTTTTCGTGGTACAGGCTTGACTAATGCAGGTATCGATCGAGTAACTGCTGATCATATGGGTATGTTAGCCACCGTTATGAATGCACTTGCCCTGCAAAACTCCCTTGATCAGCTAAATGTAGCCTCTCGAGTAATGTCTGCAATCCGTATTAATCAAGTGTGTGAAGATTATATTCGTCGTCGAGCAGTACGTCATTTAGAAAAAGGGCGAATTGTAATTTTTGCAGCTGGTACAGGTAACCCTTTTTTTACCACAGATACCGCTGCTAGTCTTAGAGCTATCGAGATAGGAGCAGAATTATTGGTAAAAGCAACAAAGGTAAATGGTATTTATTCTTCAGATCCGTTTATGAATCCTAATGCAGAGTTTTTTCCTCAGCTAGCTTATGATCAAGTTATTGAGCATAAATTAGGTGTAATGGATGCTACTGCTATTATTATGTGTCGTGATCATACCTTACCAATACGAGTATTTGACTTTCATAAGACAGGTGATTTACTTCGCATCACCCAAGGAGAAAATATAGGAACCCTAGTTACTAGTGAGTGAGTAATTATGATTAATGAAATTTGTAAGGATACTACTGATCGAATGGTTAAAAGTATCGAAACATTAAAACTTACTTTTTCTAAACTGCGTGCTAATCGAGCGCATGCAGGTCTGCTAGACCATATTATGGTTTCATACTATGGAACAGACACGCCACTTAATCAAGTGGCTAATGTTTCTGTTCAGGATTCTAGGACTCTTTCCATATCTCCATGGGAAAAACAAATGGTTCCTGCAATTGAAAAAGCAATTATGATTTCTGATCTTGGGCTCAATCCAGTAACCTCTGGTGTAGTGATTAGAGTACCTTTACCCCCCCTAACTGAAGAGAGAAGAAGAGATATGGTGCGTATTGTAAAGCAAGAGGCGGAAGCAGCTCGAGTTGCAATACGTAATATTAGACGTGATAGTAATCATACAATTAAGGAACTAGTTAAAGAGAAAGAAATCAGTGAAGATGATCAACGGCACGCTGAAGAAACTATCCAAAAAATTACTGATAAGTATATCAATGAGGTAGAACAGATTCTGGTTATAAAAGAGCGGGATCTAATGGAAGTCTAGCCCATTATTTTTTGTGGGATGGAGAATCAAAAAGAATTTGCTAAAGTACCTCATCATATTGCCATTATTATGGATGGTAATGGGCGTTGGGCAGAAAATCGAAAACAACCTAGATTTTATGGCCATAAAGTAGGCGTTGACGCTGCTGAGAAAGTCATTCGTATTTGTACTAGAATAGGTGTAAAAACACTCACTCTTTTTGCATTTAGTAGTGAAAACTGGCACCGACCTTCACAAGAAGTTGATGTACTGATGGGGTTATTTAAAACGGTACTTTCAAGTAAAGTAACCCAGTTCCAGAAACAAGGTATTTGCTTTCGGGCTATTGGGGATCGTAGTAAATTTTCTAAATCCCTACAAGAAGAAATTAATCGTGCAGAAATACTTACAGCAAATAATAAAAAAATCAATTTGATAATCGCTGCTAATTATGGGGGTCGTTGGGATATTACTCAAGCGGCAAAACAAATCGCAATAAGTGTGAAAACTAATCTAATCTCACCTGATATGATCACTTCTGAGTTTTTTTCTAAGCATTTGGCTACAGAGCAATTCTCAGAGCCAGATTTATTTATTCGCACAGGAGGAGAAAAGCGAATCAGCAATTTTTTGCTCTGGCAGCTAGCTTATACTGAGTTTTATTTTACGGATACCTTATGGCCAGATTTTAGTGAATCTGATTTGATATTAGCAATTGATGATTTTTCTAGACGAGAGCGTCGATTTGGCCAAACGTCAAAACAGATAGTATCCGAACCAGCGTGCTCAAGCAAAGATTAATAACCGCTGTCTTATTAATACCCCTGATGATAGGGGCTATATATTTTCTCTCTACACAAACACTTGCTTTAGTATTTGCCATCATCACTATAATGGGTGCTTGGGAATGGGGGGGATTAATTAAGATTTATACAGCTAAAAATCGGTACCTCTATATTGCACTTATTTTACTCTCTCTTCTTATAAGCTGGATTATTCCACTGCAATGGGTACTAATTATAAGTATTATTTGGTGGAATTTTTGCTTACTTCTTTTGATAAAACCATTTCAAAAGAAAAGTATCTCCCATCCTATATCTAAAATGGAGGGATCTGTTATTGGATTTTTAATACTTGTTCCAGCTTGGCGAGCCATAATATACCTTCATTCCTTACCTACTATTGGCTCTAATATAGTACTTTTTTTATTTGCTCTCATATGGTTAGCTGATAGCGGTGCATATATGGCAGGAAGAAAATTTGGACATACTAAGTTAGCACCAATGCTTAGTCCTGGAAAAACATGGGAAGGAGTCTATGGAGCACTAATAATATGTAGTTTATATTTAGTGGTAAGTACTCAGTTTTTTGAATTTTCTGGAAAAAAATGGTGGCTTTTTATAGCCCTTGGGTTAGCTACAGTACTATTTTCTATCGTAGGCGATCTATTAGAGAGTCTTTTTAAGCGGGTAGCTGCAGTTAAAGATAGCAGTAGTCTATTACCTGGTCATGGAGGTATTTTAGATAGGATTGATAGCTTAACTGCAGCAGTACCTATATTTACTTTTGGTTTTTTATTATTGGAGCGGTTAGATGATTGGAGTTAGCATCCTAGGATCAACAGGATCTATTGGTATAAGTACACTTGACGTGCTTGCTCGCTATCCTGATCGCTATCGAGTTGAAGCACTTTCTGCTAACAACTCTGTTGAAAAACTCTATCAGCAGTGTCTAAAATTTTGCCCTACAAAAGCAGTTATGGTAAATCCAGATGCAGCTGAGCAATTGCATCAGAAATTGGCTAAAATAGCTCCGGAAATAGAAGTAGAGGCGGGTAGTCATAAGTTAGAAGAAATCGCATCCTCACCTAAAACTCATTATGTTATGGCAGCTATTGTAGGTGCTGCAGGATTATTACCTACTTTAGCGGCGGCTCAGGCTGGAAAAAGGGTATTACTTGCAAATAAAGAATCTCTAGTGATGAGCGGTCAGCTCTTTATAAATGCTGTTGAAAGAAATAGTGCTGAATTAATTCCTATTGATAGTGAACATAATGCCATTTGGCAGTGTATACCTCAAAGGAGTGGTTCTATAGAGCAGAAAGGGATTTGCCGTATCCTGCTCACTGCATCCGGAGGTCCATTTAGAAATAAAAAACCATCAGAGCTAGAAACTGTAACCCCAGATGAAGCTTGTGCTCATCCTAATTGGGATATGGGACGTAAAATTTCAGTAGACTCAGCATCTATGATGAATAAGGGGTTAGAAGTGATTGAAGCCCACTGGTTATTTGGTGCTACTGCTGAACAAATTGAAGTGGTTATTCACCCAGAAAGTGTAATTCACTCTATGGTAGATTATGCTGATGGATCTGTGTTAGCCCAATTAGGCAACCCAGATATGAGAACCCCTATTGCTAATGGTTTAGCTTGGCCAGATCGCATGGCATCAGGAGTAATGCCTTTGGACCTATTTAAGATAGGCAAACTCACTTTTTATCCTCCTGATTTTAAACAATTTCCTTGCCTAGATCTTGCTTATACAGCACTTAAAAAAGGAGGGACTTGTAGTACAATTTTAAATGCAGCTAATGAAGTTGCAGTACAAGCATTTCTCGATCATCAGATCCCATTTACCTATATTCCCCGCTTAATCGAATGGGCATTAGGAGAAATAACCTCTACAACGGCTGAATCAGTTGATACGATTTTAACAAGTGATACATTAACGCGGCAGAAAGTTGAAGAACAAATTTATCGGTGGAAATAAATGCTAATTAGTATAGTTGCCTTCATCATTGCAATTGGAGTACTAGTTACTGTTCATGAGTATGGTCATTTTTGGGTTGCTCGGCGTTCAGGAGTTAAAGTTATTCGCTTTTCTATAGGGTTTGGCTATCCGCTATGGCGACGATCTGGATCAGATGGAACTGAATATGTACTAGGCGCAATACCATTGGGTGGCTATGTCAAAATGCTTGATGAACGTGAGGGAAAAGTACAGCAAAAGGAACTTTCTTATGCCTTTAATCGTCAAAGGCTAGGTGTAAGGAATGGAATTGTAGTTGCTGGTCCCGTAGCTAATATACTATTTGCAATAGTAGCTTATTGGTTCGTTTTTGTTTTAGGTACTCCGGGTATAAAACCAATTATTGGGCATATCTCTACTAATACTCCTGCTGAAAGGGCTGGAATTCAAGTGAATGAGGAAATCATCGCTGTGGGAAAAAAATCAACCCCTACTTGGGATACAGTAACCCACGCATTATTTATTGCCTCTCAGCATAGATTTGAAGTCCCTATTACGCTCTCTGGATTAAATGGGGTACATGAATTAAATTTGCCACTGAATCAAATTTCATCAGATCCAGAGAAAGCTGGAAATATACTTAATGAATTAGGGATAATCCCTAAAATTCCATCTATCCCACCTATTATTGGAAAAGTGTTCCCCGATGAACCTGCAGCCAGGGCAGGGTTTCAGCCTGAAGATTATATTCTGCAAGGTAATGGAAATCCTATTCACTCTTGGAGTGAGTGGGTTCAATTTATACGCAGCCACCCTAATACTATTTTGAGTGTCGAGATTGATCGTAAGGGAGATCACATAATATTAGGTTTAGAACCTAAGACTATAGAAGAACAAGGAGAGTTTATAGGTCATATTGGTGTGGCACCTAAACCATTGGGTAAATTACCAGAAGAATTACAGGCAACTTTAAAATATAATCCTTTAGAGGCAATACCTAAATCACTAGAAAAAACTTGGGAAATTGGGGCCATGACCGCAATGATGTTTGGAAAAATGCTTCTGGGAAAAACGTCTACTAAATCTATTAGTGGTCCTATTACTATTGCACGATATGCTGGATATAGCGTTCAAATTGGGTTTACTTCGTTTTTAAATTTTCTTGCGTTAGTAAGTATCAGTCTTGCTGTGTTGAATTTATTACCCATACCTGTATTAGATGGAGGGCATTTACTCTATAACTGTATAGAATTTGTCCGTGGTGGAATACCACTATCAGAGAGTGCACAAATAACAGGACAACAGATAGGCATAATATTTTTAGTTGCTTTAATGGGGTTAGCTTTCTACAACGATGTAGTACGGTTATTTTCTTAGTTATTAATTATTTTAATAATTAATAACCAGAATTATCACTAATATCCTTCTAACTATCTCCTTCTAAGAAAATCTCTATAAAATAGTAGTTTGTTATATCCCCAAAAAGATAATCCTGTATGGGTATTACATTAAAAATAAATGGGATAAATTTTGAAGTTTATAAAAGCACAAATTCAAATTGCTATTATAAGCTTAATTTTTGCTACTACTGTATTTGCAGAATTTCAGCCATTTACTATTAAAGATATTCGGATTGAAGGATTACGGCAAATTTCAGCAGGCACTGTCTTTAACTATCTTCCTGCCAAAGCAGGGGATACAGTAGATAGCCAGAAAGTAAAAAATATTATTCATGATCTTTTTAAAACTAGATTTTTTAAAGATATTCAAGTTGAGCGTGAAGGTAGTGTTTTAGTAATCATTGTTACTGAACGTCCTGGAATTGCGAGTATTAAATTTACAGGAAATAAAGAGATTAAAGGAGAACAGCTAACTAAAGCTCTTCAACAAATAGGATTTGCTGAAGGTCAAGTTTTTGATCGTTCCATTTTAGAGAAAGTAGAATTAGAACTTCAGCGACAATACTTTAGTCGAGGGAAATATGGGGTAAAAATTAAAACAACTGTAACTCCACTTACTCGTAATCGGGTAGGCATTACTATCGATGTTAAAGAAGGAGCTGTAGCTAAAATTGGCGGCATTAATATCGTGGGTAATCATGCTTTTAAGGAAAAAACACTACTTAGAACCTTAGAGCTTAAAAAATCTAACAAACTTTCTTTTCTTACCCATAAAAATCAATACTCTCGTCAAAAGCTTGCTGCTGATCTAGAAACTATCCGATCCTATTACCTAGATCGAGGCTATGTTAACTTCACTATTAACTCTACTCAAGTCTCTATTACCCCTGATAAAACAAGGGTATTTATTGTAGTTAATATTACAGAAGGAGATCAGTATCAAATTGGTAAGGTTAAATTAGCAGGAAAATTTGTATTTCCCCCTGAAGATTTATTTAAAATCTTGATTGTAGCTCCAGGAGATGTTTTTTCTCGTAAAGCAGTTTCAGAAAGTACTACTAATATTACAGATTTATTAGGAGACGAAGGATATGCATTTGCGAATGTAAATGCAATGCCAGAGATTGATGAAGAGAAAAAAATAGTGACACTCACTTTTTTTATTGATCCTGGTAAGCGTGCTTATGTGCGTAGAGTGAATATTTCAGGAAATACTAAAACTCGTGATGAAGTCGTACGTCGTGAGATACGACAACAAGAGGGAGGCTGGATTTCGACAGAGCTCATTCATCGCTCCAAAGAGCGTATCCAGCGTTTAGGTTATTTTAAAGATGTAAATGTAGAAACTGTTCCAGTTCCAGGTACTACAGATCAAGTAGATGTAAATTTTGGTGTAGAAGAGCACCCCTCAGGATCTCTTTCTGCAGGTATTGGTTATTCTCAATCCCAAGGGTTTATTTTTAACACGAGTATTGCACAACAAAACTTTTTAGGTAGTGGTAAATATGTCAACGTAGGGTTTAATAATAGTTATGTAAATACAATTTATAGCTTTGGATATACCAATCCTTATTTTACTGAAGATGGAATCAGTAGGGGATTTAATGCTTATTATCGCAAAACTAACCCACTATTTGGCAATATAGCTAGTTATACTAGTAAAAATTATGGAGCAGATTTAACTTTCACAATTCCTATTAATGAATTAGATAACATTAATTTAGGGGCAGGCTATCAAAATGCGGATATTAGTCTTACTGATACCTCACCTATCCAATATGAACAATTTGTTCAAAGCGAAGGAAATAGCTTTGATATATATAGTGTGAACTTCGGCTGGGCTCATGATGGGCGAGATAGTGCTATTTTCCCTACTCGAGGAGGGTATCAGAATGTTTTTGGTAAAGTTGCAGTACCTATTGGTAGTTTACATTTTTATGAGTTTGGCTATAAACAGAGCTGGTATCAACCTTTATCTAGAACCAAGCCAATTTCTTTAATGCTCCGGGCAGATATTGCATATGGGGGTGTTTATGGTGGTACTCATATTTATCCTTTCTTTGAAAATTTTTATGCAGGTGGTATTAATAGTGTACGCGGGTTTAGACCTAACACACTTGGACCTAAAACAAGCGATGGGCTTGCTTTAGGAGGAAATTTTCAGCTTATTGGAAACGCTGAAGTATTTTTTCCTGTTCCTTTTCTTAATGAAAATAAACTAGGTAAGTCTTTACGGATGAGTGCGTTTGTAGACACAGGTAATGTGTATGCTCAAGGACAAACTGTAAGCTTAAGTACTCTGCGTTATTCTGCAGGTATTTCTGCTATGTGGCTTTCTCCTTTTGGTACATTACGTTTTAGCCTTGCTAAAGCACTGCGTACTCAACCTGGGGATTTTCCTCAAGTATTCCAATTTTCTATGGGAACACAATTCTAAAATACTTTGCCATATTTTTCCTATCTTTATTAAAGTATAATAACTTCATTTTTTGTTAATTTTACTAGAATGTTATGGAGCGTGTTCATGATAAAATCTAAGCTACTTAAAATAAGGATGCTCATAAGCATTTTCCTCATGGTAAGTAGTATTTCAGCCTCCGCTGAAATGAAAATAGGTGCAGTTAATGCGGTTAAATTATTAGATGAAGCACCGCACAAAGAAGCTGCTTTAGGCAGATTAAAAAAAGAATTTGAAGCACGCAACAGGCAGCTTGTTGCACAGCAGCGAGAAACTCAAAAACTAGAGGAAAAATATAATCGGGACGCCGCTATTATGAGCGAATCTGATAGAGAAAAGCTCAAACGAGAGGTGATGGATAAAACTCGGGATCTTAAGCGTAGCCAAGATACTTTTGAAGAGGATTACAATATTCGCCGTAATGAAGAGTTCAGAAAACTACAGGAAGATATTGCAAAAGCTGTCGTAGATTTGGCTAAAAAAAATAAATACGATCTTGTGCTTTATGAAGGCGTAATTTATACCAGCCCTGAAGTAGATATTACTGAGGATGTACTAAAGCTAATGAAAGCACAATTTAAAAAGTAATAAATATTCAGTTGTTAAGATATTGTGTTCTACTTATATAGAAATATTGAGTTCGATTTACATTTTACGTTACTACATAGACACTATGTATTACTAGATAGGTAGTTTGTCTATACTTAATAGATCTAATTTAAAAATTATTCATTTATTCTTTCGATCTTTTTAGACTCTATTTTATTCTAGTATTGAACTATAAGGGTTTTATCATTGGATACATTAAATATACAGGACATACTTAGACATCTACCTCATAGATATCCTTTTCTGCTTATAGATAAGGTTATAGAGTATGTACCAGGGGAATCTTTGCTTGCTATTAAAAACGTTACTTATAATGAACCCTATTTCCAAGGTCATTTCCCCGATTTACCTATTATGCCAGGAGTATTGATCTTAGAAGCACTGGCCCAAGCTACTGGGATGCTCGCCTTTAAAACTACTGAAGCACTGCCTACCAGTGATGCCATTTATTACCTTGCAGGTATAGATAATGCTCGATTTAAACATCCTGTAGTGCCAGGAGATCAAATATTATTAAAAGTAGTCTTAACTAGAAATATTCGTCGCTTATGGAAATTTAAAGGTGAGGTGACTGTGGATGGAAAACTAGTAGCATCAGCAGATGTTATGTGCTCCTATAAGGAAATTTCTTAGTGATCGATCCTAATGCAGTTATAGCTCCTAGTGCTCAACTACACGAAACTGTAACGATTGGTCCATACTCAGTGATCGGAGAGAGGGTACGGATTGGTGCTAAAACCTGGATTGGACCCCATGTGGTTATTCAAGGTCCTACCTCTATTGGGGAAGGAAACAAGATATATCAATTCTCATCTATTGGAGATATACCGCAGGACAAAAAATATCATGGTGAGGAGACGCTACTTGAAATTGGAAATGGTAATGTAATCAGAGAATATACCACCATTAACCGAGGCACTGTACAGGGTGGTGGAGTAACACGTATTGGAGATAATAACTGGATTATGGCCTATACGCATATTGCCCATGATTGCCTGATTGGAAACTATACTACCTTTGCCAATAATGCCTCATTAGCTGGGCATGTAATTGTGGAGGACTATGCAACTCTAGGAGGGTATGCTCTTGTCTCTCAATTTTGCAGTATTGGAACTTATAGCTTTTGTTCTATTGCAAGTGTTGTTCATAAAGATGTACCCCCCTATGTGTTAGTTGCCGGTCATATGGCAAAACCAGTAGGAATTAATCTTATCGGATTAAGGCGTGCTGTATTCCAAGAAGGTACGATACGAAATTTACGTAACGCTTATAGATTGCTTTATCGTCAGGGACTTCGTTTTGAAGATTCTATTCAAGAAATAAAACAACTTGCAGAACAAAGTCTAGAAGTACAAATTTTCTTAGATTTTCTGACAAAACCTAATCGTAGCATTATTCGTTAAAGATTGAAGGATATAGACATGGATTCAAATATTAGCCTATCAGATCGGGAAAATAGTGAAGCAATAAAAAAATGGTGGCGAGAGAATTACCGTATTATATTAATTGGTATTTTAGTAAGCTTAATTACTTTTTTATCAGCACGTAGCTGGGCTATACATAGATACAATAAATCTGTTGAGGCTTCAGCTCTCTACCAATTAGTCGTTAATGCAGTAGCAACTCCGCAAGGTGATGCTGAAATTTACAATAGTGCGCGACGGATTAAAGAGAGTTATAGTGATACTTCCTATGGGCTATTTAGTGCACTTATCTTAGCTAAGGAAGATGAGAAACAAGGAGATTTAAAAACTGCACTTTCTCATTTAGAATGGGCACTAAAACATACTAAGGAAAAAGATTCTGAATTTAGAGAAATTATTTATCTGCGAATTGCTAGATTACTGCTAGCAGATAATCAATTAGATAATGCATTAAATACCCTAGAAAATATTAACTCGAAAAATCTTGCTGCTAGTTATGCTGAAGCTCGTGGTGATATTTATTTAAAGCTAGGAAAAATTCAAGAAGCTAAAGAAGCTTATAAAGAAGGATTACAAAATCCAAAGTTAGACTCACAATACCAGCAAATACTTAAATTAAAATTAAAAGATGTAGAACAATCTTAAAGAAGGGAAGGTAGTTTTTATAATTTTTCACTCTAAAGTATAAAATACACCACTATTTGTCATAAGTTTATAGTGTTTGGTCCTTAGATTGAATTTTATTTTCGCCTATTTAATTTTAGAATCTCTCTATAAATATTTTTCGAAAAAAATTACTCTACCTTAGCTTGCTTTTTCTAGGCTTTATGGCTGGTTGCTCTGCAATCCGTCAATATCTTCCAGAAAAGGATTACAGCGACCCACCTTTGGAATTAGAAGAGTTTACTCCTAAAGTAAAAGCAAAAATACTTTGGTCTACGAGAATAGGTAAAGGGACAAAAAGTCATTACTTGCGTCTTTCTCCTTTTATCATAGATGATCAAATTATTGCAGCAGATTATAGCGGTCAAGTTAGTGCTTTTGATGGTACTTCTGGAAAACGCCAATGGGAAACCAAATTAAATTTACCCCTTACTGGTGCAGGAGGGGGCGAACACCTAATTATAGTAGGCACAGAGAACGCTGAAGTAGTTGCATTAGATCCTGAAAAGGGTAATGTCCTTTGGAAAAAGGCTGTGTCTAGTGAAATACTTTCAGCCCCGAGTGTTGAAGAGGGAGTAGTAGTAGTTCGAGCAGTAGATGGGCAAATTTATGGGCTTAATGCCGAAGATGGATCCCGCTTATGGGTTTATCAATATAGCGTACCCTCTTTAACCCTGCGAGGAACAGCTGCTCCTGTTATTGATAATGATAAAGTTATTATTGGGTTACCTGGCGGAAAACTGATTGCACTTTCTTTAGATGATGGTCAATTATTATGGGAGAAAAGCGTTGTAATTCCTCGAGGTAGAACTGAGCTTGATCGTCTCGCCGATATTAATGCTACTCCAGTATTATATGCCGGTTATGCGTATACTGTTACTTATAATGGAAAAATAGCAGCAGTATGGCTAACTAATGGAGATGTTTTGTGGGCACGAGAAATGTCTTCCTATGCAGGTATCAATATAGATGGCAGTAATTTGTATGTTACAGATATAGATAACTATGTTTGGGCTTTAGATAGTCGTACTGGTGCCTCTCTTTGGCGGCAGTCTAAACTATTAAGAAGGAGGTTAACCGCTCCTATTAGCTATGATGGTTATGTGGTTGTAGGGGATTACGAAGGATATCTTCACTGGATGTCAAAAGATGATGGTCATTTTATTACTCGGTTGCGAGTAAAAAAAGTAGGAATTATTAATGCTCCTTTAGTTGTAGAAAATAGAATTTATGTGACTAATGAAAAAGGAATTCTAAGTGCAGTACAGATCATAGATAATTAACTCTTAATTTATCTACTTTATATGACAACAACAATTGCTTTAATAGGTCGTCCCAATGTAGGAAAATCTACTTTATTTAATTATTTAACTCGAAGCCGTGATGCTTTAGTGGTAGATCAGCCCGGTGTAACTCGAGACAGGAAATATGGTATTGCTCGCTATAAAACCCAAGCGTTTTTCATCATTGATACTGGAGGAGTAACCGATCAGCTCTCTGGAATCTCAGAATTAATGAATCAGCAAGTAAAACTTGCTATTACAGAAGCAAACATTATATTGTTCCTTGTCGATGGCAGTGAGGGATTATCATCATTAGATGAAATGATTGCAAATCAACTTCGTTATAGCCAAAAACTTATTAAATTAGTTGTTAATAAAGTAGAGAAGAAAAATCAGCGATCTATAGTCACTGATTTTTACCAATTGGGATTAGGAAATCCTATAGTTATTTCTGCTAAACAAGGATTAGGTGTTGATGCATTAGTAGATTCGCTTCCCATCGATCAAAAGGAGGAGAATGAACCTATTTCTACCAAAGGGATACAGTTTGCTATTCTAGGTCGACCTAATGTAGGTAAATCTACCTTAGTAAATCGCTTGTTAGGCGAAGAGCGTATGATTACTTTTGATGAACCTGGTACGACAAGAGATAGTATTGCCGTCTCTTTTACTAAAAATCATCAACTCTATACTTTAATAGATACAGCAGGGATCCGTCGTCGCTCAAAAATATTTGATGTTCTTGAAAAATTCAGTGTTCTAAAAGCAATAGAAACCATAGAGATAGCTCAAGTAGCTGTTTTAGTAGTAGATGCTTGTGATAGTTTTGTAGAACAAGATATCCATCTAGCAGGGTTGATTCTAGAGGGTGGTAAATCGGTAATCATTGTTGTAAACAAGTGGGATAAGGCTTCAGATTATCAACAACAGAGACTAAAGGCTAATTTAGAGAGGCGATTACCTTTTCTTGATTTCGCTAGAATTCATTTTATTTCTGCCCTTCATGGTAAAGGAGTAGATCAACTTTTTCCTTCTATCGACGAAGCTTATCGAGCTGCAAACTGTCACCTGCCTACGGGTGCACTTAATCAGGCTCTAGCAGCTGCTACAGCAGCCCATCCTTTACCTTCAATTAGAGGACGGCAAATTAAATTACGCTACGCTCACCAAGGAGGAGAGAATCCTCCTAAAATAATCATTCATGGTAATCAAACCGAGTCGGTACCAGATCACTATAAGCGCTACTTAATAAGGTATTTCCGAGATCAGTTTTCCCTAGTAGGAACACCTATCAAACTAGAATTTAAAACTACAGAAAACCCCTATAAAGATCGAGTAAATATACCCACTCAGCATCAGTTAAAAAAACGCAAACGGATTATTAAAGATAGAAAATCTAACCACTAGATAGGGTTTAATTTATCTATTTTCGCATAGGCGGAATGATTGTGGATAGATTCAATATTTTCCACCTCTACCGTGTAAGCAGAGATCTTTTTATTTAAATTAAATTGAGCAGCAATATCTCGTACAATATCCTCTACAAATTTAGGGTTATCATACGCTCGTTCAGTGATGTACTTTTCATCTGGGCGCTTTAATAGGCTAAAAATTTCACAAGAAGCTTCTTGTTCTACTATTTCAATAATATCTTCAATCCAAAATGGATCTTTCATTTGCACTTGCACTGTTACATAGGATCGTTGGTTATGAGCACCATAGTCTGAAATTCCTTTCGAACAAGGGCAAAGACTGGTTATTGGTATTACCACTTTAACTATAATACGCTCTTGATCTGGATAGGACTCTCCAATAAGGGAAACTTGATAGTCTAATAAGCTTTGCTGTGCAGAAATAGGCGATTGTTTATTGATAAAGTAGGGGAATTCCATTTCTATATAGCCAGAATCGGCTTGGAGATGGTTCTTCATCTCTCGAGGCATATTCTGAAAAAAATTAAGGGTAATAGGATCCTGGTATTGATTAAGCACTGCTACAAAACGAGACATATGTGCTCCCTTTAAATGTTGAGCTAGCCCTACATACATATTCACCTGAGCAACTGTATGCTGTATTTTGCCACTACGATTTTTAACTTGTAAAGGGTAGCGAATACCTTTAATGCCTACCTGATGAATAGCAATATTCCTTTTATCTGACTCAGAGTGGACATCCTTAATAATAGATTGATTTTTATTCATTACCTTTATTTTAAGGCTCTTCAGTATAGCGAACACAAGCCCGATCAGTTTCCCACAACGTAATACTGCTCACCCATACATATTCACTATTAATTTGTGTTCCTAGTCGGTGATAAAAAAATGCAGCTATATTCTCTGCGGTTGGGTTAATTTCATTAAAGGGAGAAATTTCGTTGAGATACTGATGATCTAATTCAGCGCATAAAGTACGAGCATGATGCCTAATTTCTTTAAAATCAATAGCAATTCCTAAGGAGTTGAGTACTTTGGCAGTCACCTCCACCTCTAATTTCCAATTATGACCATGCATTCTCTGGCATGCCCCAAGGTAACCTCTTAAGGTATGAGCAGAAGAAAAATCGGTAATAACTTTAAGAATATAAGTTGCTGCCATTAATAAATGCTATACAGTACAACTAGTAATTACGAGTAACAATAAAACGAGCAAGCCACTCTAAGTACCCAGTAGTTCCACCAATAGATTTTAGAATTTCTATTGCTTCATGAAGCAATATTTGTGCTTTCTGTTTCGCTTGATCCAGCCCAAGCAGTGCCGGATAAGTGGGTTTATCTTTAGCAATATCTGATCCTTGAGGCTTCCCTAATGTATCCGTATCACTCTCCACATCTAATACATCGTCTTGAATTTGAAAAGCAAGCCCAATACGGAGTGCGAATTGATCTAACTTCTCTAATGTAGATGTATCAATTTTGGGATAACACCACGCACCTAGCAACACACTTGCACGAATTAGGGCACCGGTTTTTAAGGTATGAATAGTCTCCAATTCTGAAAGAGTAAGTTGCTTACCTACCGATTCTAGATCAACAGCTTGCCCTCCTGCCATTCCTAACGATCCTGAAGCAATGGAGAGTAATTCGATCATTCTAATTTGATGATCTGAGGGTACCGCTAGGCTTGGATTGGCTAAAACTTGAAAAGCAAGCGTTTGCAGGGAATCTCCTACTAATAGAGCTGTGGCTTCATCAAACATTTTATGGCATGTAGGTTGACCACGGCGAAGATCATCATTATCCATGCTGGGTAAATCGTCATGAACTAAGGAATATGTATGAATCAGCTCTACTGCACAAGCAGGAGTATCTAAAATTTCCTCAGGTACTCCAAAAATGGCTCCTGCACTGTAGACTAGTAAAGGGCGAATTTTTTTACCTTTCCCTAGCACTGCATAACGCATAGCTTCATGAAGTCGATTTGGTAAGATTTCCACTAAAGGCAAAATTTGATCTAGAGCGTGAGCAGATCGTTCTTGGAATACCTTCATTTTTTCTTTAATATGCTGCATATTGCTCTTCCTTTGGAAAATCTACGATATAATCTTTTCCTTATTTTTCTTATAAAACCTGCATTTTCTGGTCTGCATTATGGAGTTTTTCTTAGCAAAACTGGGATCAATTTATTTTTTTTCATATAGTTTTATGGATTTATCCAAGCGAATTTCTTCTTGTTCCATTTGCGAGACGATAGATTCAAGATCTTTATAGTGCAGATTTAAAATTTAATTTATTTTTCTTAGCTAGCATTCAATGGTTCACTATATTAAAGGGTAGGGCATATGACTACCAAATGCTAGGCTAGCTAAAAAACCTAAAATATAGCATATTTTAAGCATAGAAACTACTCACAGCTATGGCTAAGATAATTAGAGGATTACATAATATTAAAGCTGCTCACTTAGGCGGTGTAGCAACTATTGGTAATTTTGATGGGGTTCATTTAGGGCACCAGGCGATTGTAAAGCAGCTTGCAATGCAAGCAAAATTACGCCGTGTCCCCTCTATGATTATTACCTTTGAGCCTCCTCCTAGTAATTTCTTAAATCTTCAGCGGGCACCTGCAAGGATTACTTCTTTTAGAGATAAAGTACAAGTATTAAAAAATCTTCCGATAGATTGGTTACTTGTACTTCACTTTAACCATCAATTAGCTACCTTAAGTGCTCAAGCATTTGTGCAGAAAGTTATTATAGAAAAGCTCAAAGTATGTTATTTAGCAGTAGGCCAAGATTTTCGTTTTGGTTACCAACGTCAAGGAGATCTAAATTTATTAGAAAAAATAGGAAGACGCTATCGTTTTGATGTAATCTGTACGGCTACCTTAACCGTAGATAATCAGCGGGTAAGCAGTACTCAAATTCGCCAAGCTCTTGCAAAGGCAGATTTAGAGAAAGTAAAAAAATCCCTAGGTCGTATTTATCAAATTAGTGGGCGAGTAAGACATGGTCAACAATTAGGCAGAACCCTAGGATATCCAACTGCAAATATTGCACTTCCTCAGGGTAATCCACCACTTAAGGGAGTATTTACAGTGACAGTCACTGGATTGAGTGAACATCCTTTACCAGCAATAGCCAATATTGGTATTCGACCTACTCTTAATAACTCTCAGCCTCTTTTGGAAGTACATATTTTTGATTTTAATCAAAACATTTATGGACAGCATATTCAAGTGACTTTCCTTCAACAAATTAGAGAAGAGGTGAAATTTTGTTCTCTCACTGAATTGCAGGTGCAAATTAATAAAGATTGTGAGGCAGCAAGGAAATTATTTTTGCTCTATAACGTATAGAGATATTCTGGCTTTTTATACTCTAAACTTTAGAAGTTATGCCTTTAATCAATATTCATTTACAATATTTTTAGGAGTGCCCATTAAGAAACTCCGTATATTGTCTGCTACTTGATAAATTAAATATTGCCGTGCTTCTCTACTATTCCAAGCTACATGTGGGGTTAGGATTAAATTGGGAATATCAGAAGCAAGCAATGGATGATTGTCTTTAGGGGGTTCTTGGCTTAATACATCAATTCCTGCACCGCCTAATTTTCTATTTCGCAATGCATCAGCTAAAGCTGCCTCGTCTATGATACCTCCTCGAGCAGTATTAATAATCAGAGCATCAGATCGCATCAATTCTAAAGCTTCTTTGTTAATTAGTCCTTGTGTATTTGCAGTTAAAGGGCAATGTAAACTTAAAATATCTACTTGGGGCAATAACTCCCTTAAAGAGATACGGTTAGGCTGAAGTGGGCTATTAGCTCGTTGAGCAATAAGGATGTTCATACCAAAAGCTTGTGCAATTCGAGCTACTGAGTTACCAAGCTCTCCATAACCTATAATACCCAAAGTTTTTCCTTTCAATTCTCGACACGGAAAATCAAGTAAGGTAAAGTGAGGGCTTTTTTGCCATGCACCGTGAACTACAGCTTGAGTAAGGGAATTTAATCGTTTAGTTAAAGCTAAAATTAGAGCAAATACGTGCTCAGTCACCGATGCGGTACAATAATTAGGTACATTACATACTGGAACACCAAGACGATGTGCTGTTTCTAATGCAACATTATTGGTACCAGTAGCTGCAATACAAATGAGTTTTAAATGAGTTGCCTGTAAAAGCACAGAATCGGTCAGAACGGCTTTATTGGTAATTACAATATCTGCATGTTTTATTCTATGAATCATCTCTTTTTCATAGAGAGTTATCGGGTAGTATGACCATTGAGAAAGCACATTTTCTAATGGGGAAAAATCAATATCTTCTGGATGTACAGTAGCTTGATCTAAAAATACGCCAATCATAGAATCCCTGATTTCTTAATCTTAAAAAGAACATTTTTGATTTTGTAGGAACCTTATGTATCTTACGTTAAGATAAAGGTTAAGAAAAATTTTAAGTAGGGGTTTTCTAATTAGTGACTAAAAAACGTATCTATAAAATTAAATTTATCAGCCAAGGTAAGCTCTATGAATTATTTGCCCGTGAAGTATCTCAAAGTTCTATGTATGGGTTTATAGAAATAGGGGAGATTATCTTTGGAGAAAAATCTGCCATGGTGGTAGATCCTACCGAAGAACACTTAAAATCTGAATTTTCAGGAGTAAGTCGCACTTATATTCCTATGCATACTATTGTGCGAATAGATGAGGTAGAAAAAGAAGGGGTAAATAAAATTACTGAGGTCTCTTCATCAGAAGGTAATGTAGCCATGTTCCCTTCTCCAATGCATACCCCTGGGAAAACTAAAAAATAATTTTTATTTTCTAAAAATACTATACCTTAATTCTCCAAAATCTTATATAAAAATATAGCTTTAATTATATTTTTATAGAATCTATCCTTGTTTCTACGTTCTTAGCTTTTTTGCGACTCATAACACTATGAGTTAGACTGAAAAACAATAAGTCAATAAATAGTTGTATAGGGAGGATAATATGCTTGGTCTAAATACGGCTGATTTACCGCATAACCAAGCCAGTAGAAAAGACGGAAATGAAATAATATTTCATTATTCTAAAGTACGCCAGCTAAGTGAAACGCTCTGCCAGCCTCTAGAAATTGAAGATTATATTATTCAAACTATGCCAGATGTTAGTCCACCAAAATGGCATTTAGCTCATACTAGTTGGTTTTTTGAGCAGTTTATTCTCATTCCCTACCTTAAAGGTTATCAGCCTTTTCATCCTAGCTATCATTACCTGTTTAATTCTTATTATGAGACTGCTGGGCAAATGTGGCTACGACCTAAACGGGGGTTATTATCTCGTCCTACTGTAGCTGAGATTTATACATATCGTCGCTATGTAGATGATAAGATAAAAATATTGGGAGAGAGTATGGATAGTGCTCTCCAGTGGGAAGTAGAAATCGCTCCCTTAATGGAATTAGGTATTCATCATGAGCAGCAGCATCAAGAATTATTGCTTACGGATATAAAGCATATTTTTGCTACCAATCCTTTACATCCTGTTTATCGAATTAATAGTAACTCTACTGAAATTAAACAAACCACCATAACGCAAAAACTCCAATGGCATCTCTATGAAGAGGGGCTATATATAGTAGGCTATGAGGGGGATGGTTTTTGTTATGACAATGAAAAACCAAACCATCAAGTATACTTACAGTCTTTTCGCCTTGCTTCAAAACTTGTTACTAATGGGGATTACTTGGCTTTTATTGAAGCAGGAGGGTATAAACAACCTCAATACTGGCTATCTGATGGTTGGCACACTATTAAAGATCAGGGATGGCAAGCCCCTTTATACTGGGAACAAAGGGAAGACAACAGCTGGTGGCATATGACTTTAAGTGGGTTAGAGCCTATTTCACTTGATAATCCAGTATGCCATGTAAGTTACTACGAAGCTGATGCCTATGCACGTTGGGCAGGACATCGCTTACCTACAGAAGCAGAATGGGAAGTGGTCGCAAAACAATTACCTTGCCAAGGCAACTTTTTAGATTCTGGTTTTTTACATCCTATCTCCTCTCCGAAAAATCTTCAGGAACCTAACCAAATATTCGGTGATGTATGGGAATGGACAAGGAGTCCTTATAGTCCTTACCCTAGGTATCAGCCTCCTGCTGGAGCTATAGGTGAATATAATGGTAAGTTTATGTGTAATCAAATGGTATTACGGGGTGGATCCTGTATCAGTTCTAGGAATCATTTGCGAGCTTCTTATCGTAATTTTTTTTCCCCTGATGCCCGCTGGCAATTTACAGGATTTAGACTAGCGGAGGATAGATGAGTTATACCACAATTTCTAAAAGAGATTCTAACAAACCGATCCTTTATGATTATCATCCAGCCCCAGCACGATTTCAAGAAGACATATTAGATGGGCTTGGAAAACTCCAGAGGCAAATTCCACCTAAATATTTCTATGATGAAGCAGGATCACAACTCTTTGATGCAATCTGTCAATTACCTGAATACTATCCAACTCGTACTGAAATTGGATTGCTTGAAAAATATGGGGAGGAGATGGTCCAATGCATGGAAGTAAGTGACATATTAGTGGAATTTGGTAGTGGTAGTAGTCTAAAAATTAGACTATTACTAGATAATCTACAACCTGACGCTTATCTTCCTATTGATATCTCTAAAGCTCACTTATTTAATTCAGCAAAAATTTTAGCTAAAGACTATCCGCAAGTGGCTATCCATGCTATTTGTGCAGATTACACTCACCCTTTTATGCTTCCTAAAAATTTTGAAGAAGATGCAAAATCTGGTTTTTTCCCGGGTTCCAGTATCGGTAATTTTGAACCTCAAGAAGCACTTCAATTTTTAAAGCAAATTGCTCGTTTGCTAGGTAAAGGAAGTGGGTTACTTATTGGGGTAGATTTAAAAAAAGACACTGATATATTAAATGCAGCCTATAATGACTCTCAGGGTATCACTGCTGCTTTTAACTTAAACCTATTAAAGAGAATTAACCGAGAACTTCAAGGGAATTTTGACTTAGATAACTTTAAACACAATGCTTTTTATAATGATTCTAAGGGGCGAGTGGAAATGCATTTAGTAAGTCAAAAAAAACAAACAGTTTCCATAGGTGAGTATGCCTTTGAATTTCAAGCTGGAGAAACAGTGCATACAGAGAACTCTTATAAATATAGCGTTGATGATTTTCAAAAACTAGCACAAGCCGCAGGATTTTACCCAAAACAAGTATGGGTTGGTGAAGAAGAATTATTCAGCGTCCATTATTTATATCTTTAGAATTAAAATATAAAAATTACTACTATTTAAATCTAAAAAATCAATTAAAATAGTATCTTTCAAAAGATTATTATAGGATAACCATGTACCATAAAAAAATGGATATTGCAGGCTATGATGATGAGCTTAGCACAGCCCTTTTTGGGGAATTAAGACGTCAAGAAGAGCATCTCGAATTAATCGCCTCCGAAAACTATGTTAGTCCTCGGGTACTTGAAGCACAAGGTTCTGTACTCACTAATAAATATGCTGAAGGTTACCCTGGTAAGCGATACTATGGTGGCTGTGAATATATTGATATGGTAGAGCAATTAGCTATTGATCGAGCTAAAGAACTCTTTGGTGCAGACTATGCTAATGTCCAGCCTCACTCTGGATCTCAAGCTAATGCTGAAGCGATGCTCGCTTTGCTTGCACCTCACGATACTATTATGGGATTAAGTCTTGCTCATGGTGGGCATTTAACCCATGGCGCAAAGGTAAATTTTTCTGGAAAAATATTTCATGCGGTTCAATTTGGAGTTAATCCAGAAACTGGATTAATTGATTATGATGAGGTAGCAGAGCTAGCGAGAACCCATCGCCCTAAAATGATTATTGCAGGATTTACTGCCTATTCTCGGGTAGTAAACTGGATACGTTTTAGAGAAATTGCCGATTCCGTAGGGGCTTATCTTCTTGCTGATATTGCTCACACTTCTGGAATGATTGCAGCTGGAATTTATCCTAATCCTGTACAAATTGCAGATATTACTACCAGTACTACCCATAAAACCTTAAGAGGCCCTCGATCTGGATTAATTCTCGCAAAAGCTAATCCTGAAATTGAGAAAAAACTAAACTCTATGGTATTCCCCGGAATGCAAGGCGGTCCTTTGATGCATATTATTGCAGCTAAGGCAGTGGCATTTAAAGAAGCTATGAGTCCAGAGTTTGTAGATTATCAACATCAAGTAGTACGTAATGCTCACATTATGGCAAAAACTGTGCAAGATCGGGGCTACAAAGTGGTTTCTGGAGGTACAGACAGCCATTTATTTTTAGTTGATTTAGTTGCCAAGGGTATTACCGGAAAAGCGGCAGATGCAGCTTTGGGAAAAGCAAATATTACCGTAAATAAAAATGCAGTGCCTAACGATCCCCAATCACCTTTTGTAACTAGTGGGATTCGTATCGGTAGTGCTGCTACAACTACCCGAGGGTTTAAAGAGATAGAAGCACAAGAAATTGCAAACTGGGTATGTGATGTGCTGGATGATATTGAGAACGAAGAAGTTATTAATGAAACAAAAGAAAAAGTCCTTGCATTATGTAAGCGGTTTCCAGTCTACGGTAGCTAGCTAAATAATCCATTCTACTACTGTCAATTGAATGATAGTGTTTATTTAGTACGAGCTATAGCCCTTGCCAAACAAGGGCTATATACAACCGATCCTAATCCACGGGTTGGCTGCGTTATCGTAAAATCTGATCAAATTGTTGGAGAAGGATGGCATCAACAAGCTGGAGGTCCCCATGCAGAAATTAATGCTTTAGCCCAGGCGGGAGATAAAGCAAGAGAGGCAACTTGTTATGTCACTTTAGAGCCCTGCTGTCATTATGGGCGAACTGCTCCTTGTACTGAAGCACTCATTCAAGCGGGAATAAGCCGAGTTATTGTTGCAATCAAAGATCCCAACCCCAAAATAGCAGGTAAAGGATTAGATCAGCTGAGAGCTGCAGGTATCGAAGTAACTCATGGGTTATTTGTTGATGAAGCCAAAATTCTTAATCTAGGATTTATTCAACGATTTACTTTAAATCGTCCTTGGGTGCGCTGTAAACTAGCGATGAGTTTAGATGGAGCAACCGCACTTGATTCTGGAGAAAGTCGTTGGATCACCTCTCCTGCTGCTCGCCGAGATGTACAGCGATGGCGGGCTAGAAGCTCCGGAATCTTAACAGGTATTGGCACTATACTCCATGACAACCCTTCTTTGAATGTACGCTATGATGAACTGAGGGAACAAATTCCTGAGTTATTTCAACGCCAACCCTTGCGTATTATTTTAGATCAAAAACTTGCCTTACCTGAACATGCTAAAATTCTCTCTTTGCCCGGTTCCGTATTAATCATTTGCGAAGATTCATCTCATCCTAAAGCAGGCATTTTACGTAATTTAGGAGCTGAAGTAATCAGTATTCCGCTGCTTGAGGAAAAATTAGATCTTGCTCTATTAATGAATGTATTAGCACAACGAGAAATTAATGAGCTTCACGTAGAATGTGGTGCCAAATTAGCTGGATCACTGCTTCAAGCAGGTTTAATTGATGAACTTATATTGTATATTGCTCCAAAACTTATGGGAGATAACACTTTAGGTTTATTTCATTTATTGGGTATTAATACCATGAAGGATACTATTGATGTAGTTATTAAGGAAGTTCGAGCTATTGGAGATGATTGGCGATTTACCATACATTTTAATAAAAACTGAACTGAAAAGCCTATGTTTACTGGGATTATAAAAGCAGTAGGTACGGTAACTACTCATGAGAAAAAGAAAGAAGGACTATATTTAGGCATTGATACTCGTCAGTTAGATATTACATCTATTGAACTTGGAGATAGTATTGCCGTTAGTGGAGTATGTTTAACGGTTGTTCAAAAAAATACTCAAGCTTTATTTTTTGATCTCTCTCCAGAAACACTTGCTTGTACAATATTAGGAAATCTAACCCTAGGTAGCCTAGTTAATTTGGAGCCTGCACTTACTTTAAAAGCTTCCTTGGGGGGACACTTAGTTAGCGGTCATTGTGATGGGATAGGTGCAATTAGAAGTATTACTTCGCTTGGGGAAAATTCATCTATTAGAATTGAAGCTCCTCAAGAATTGATGCGGTACATTGCAGAAAAAGGCTCTATTTGTGTGGATGGCGTAAGCTTAACCATAAATTGTGTATATGAAAATAATTTTGAAATTAATATTATTCCCTATACTTTACAAGCAACCGCTTTTAACCAGTTTAAGATAGGCCAGCAAGTTAATTTAGAAGTAGATCTCATTGCCCGTTATATAGAATCTCTATTCCATCGTACTTAAATAAATATTGTTTATTACCTTCTATGTCCCTTAGTAACATTGAAACTATCATTCAAGAACTTCAACAAGGTAAGATGGTTATCCTCATGGATGATGAAGGTCGGGAAAATGAAGGGGATTTGATTATGGCAGCAGCTAAGGTACGAGCACAAGATATTAATTTTATGGCTCGCTATGGACGAGGCTTAATTTGTCTGACCTTAACCGAAGATCGTTGTCGTCAATTAAATTTACCTTTAATGGTAACAGACAATGGTACACAATATAGTACTAATTTTACGCTTTCTATAGAAGCAGCTAGTGGTGTGACTACAGGTATTTCTGCTGCTGATCGGGCTCATACAATACAAATGGCAGTTGCTCCCCAAGCAAAACCAGAAGATTTAGTGCAGCCTGGGCATATTTTTCCACTCATGGCTCGCTCTGGAGGTGTACTTACTCGATCTGGTCATACAGAAGCAGGTTGTGATCTTGCAAGATTAGCAGGATTTGAACCTGCAGCAGTTATCGTAGAAATTCTTAATGAAGATGGCACCATGGCACGCCGCCCTGATTTGGAATTGTTTGCGCAACAACATAATATAAAACTAGGTACAGTTGCAGATTTAATTCACTATCGCTTAAAACACGAACGCTCTATAACTCGAATTGCTATCTGTAACTTACCTACTGAACAGGGTACTTTTCAGCTATTTTCTTATCAGGATTTAGTAACTGGGCAGCTTCATTTTGCTCTAGTTAAAGGTGAAATTCATAGGGAAGATCCTATTTTAGTACGAGTCCATATGGCAGATACCTTA
Organism: Candidatus Nitrosacidococcus sp. I8; assembly: GCF_945836005.1. Taxonomy (NCBI): domain Bacteria; kingdom Pseudomonadati; phylum Pseudomonadota; class Gammaproteobacteria; order Chromatiales; family Chromatiaceae; genus Candidatus Nitrosacidicoccus; species Candidatus Nitrosacidicoccus urinae. The sequence continues at coordinate 411,447 of NZ_OX241534.1, forward strand.
AGCGATTGTTTGCAAGTTCAGCGTCAGGATTGTGGCTGGCCCCTACGAGATGCAATGGAACGAATTAATCAAACTGGATCTGGGGTGGTCGTAATCTTGCACCAGTTAGAATCTACCATTGATCTTATTCGGCGACTTAAAAACTATCAAATGGAAGATCAAGGTATCCAATCTGCATCTAATAGCCCTAAAAAAGAAGGGCTAAGAACCTATGGCATTGGTGCCCAAATTCTTACTGATCTTGGGGTTAAAAAAATGCGAGTGATGAGTGCACCCCGGAAGATGCACGGATTAGCGGGGTTTGGATTAGAAGTTGTTGATTATGTTAGCTGAAAAATCTTTCCTTATTTGTGATAAAGCACAATTGAATGATGAAGACTATCAATGCTTACAAGGCATTCAGCCCCAAACTTGGATTGCTGGGATAGATGAAGTAGGCCGTGGTCCTTTAGCAGGTCCAGTAATAGCCGGTGCAGTGATTTTAGATTCTAAAGTAAAGATAGAGGGGATTAGGGATTCAAAAAAGCTAAGCATAAAACGCCGAGAAGATTTGGCAGCTAAAATTAAAGAAGGTGCAATTGGTTGGTCTTTAGGCCGTGCTGAAAGAGAAGAAATAGATCGGATCAATATTTTTCAGGCAACCTTATTGGCTATGAGTCGTGCTATTGCTACTTTACCAGTCAAACCTAAATTAGTCCTTGTAGATGGTAAACATTGCCCAGTAAGTGTTTATCCTATTCGAGGAATTATTAAAGGAGATCAAAAGTTTACACCTATTGCTGCAGCCTCTATCATTGCTAAAGTAGCTAGGGATCAAGAGATGGTTGATTTTGATCGAATTTATCCAAACTATGGGTTTAAATCTAATAAAGGCTATCCCACAAAAGCACACTTCACTGCCTTAGAAAATTTTGGTCCTTGCCCTATTCATCGACGTTCTTTTCGCCCTATCAAAAACTGTTTTATAAATTAAGATCTTATTAATCATCCTCCTGTATTTATCTAAAAATAGAATTGATAAAATTCTTAGTAACATCAATGCGCTTAGTAAACTATATAGAAATTTTACATGTACTATTAGTGTTTAACTAAGAGGATAATTACAGATGACGCCTGATGGAAGAACTATAGGTTTATCGCTCTCTGGCGGTGACTATCGAGCAACACTATTTGGGCTTAGATCGCTTTGGCGACTCAATGATGCTGGCCTACTCGCCAGCTCGATCATATCACTAGCGTCTCAGGTGGTTCTATTTTACTTGGCGTTCTAGCGAATCGTTGGCGAAAGCTGCAATTTTCGGAGGGTCGTGCGAATAACTTTTCTGAAATCATTGCTACACCTATACAAAAATTTTTCTCAAGAACAATTGATATTTACTTAGCCATTGCGGGTGGGTTACTATCAATTATGACCGCAGGTGATTTTCTTTCTGGCTATTACCGCCGTAGGCTATTTGGCAATATTAAACTATGCGACTTACCAGTTGCTGGTGAAGGTGCACCTCGCTTTACCTTCTATGCTACTAATATGCAAACTGGGCGTAGCTTTCGCTTTAGGTAAGGCAAGTATTCGTGATTACATGATCGGCTATTCATCTATGACTGATATACCACTTGCCACTGTGGTAGCAGCATCCACAGCTTTCCCACCTCTTTTTTCACCCTTTATACTTAAGACTGATGCGCCAACATGAAAAAATAGTGATTATATGATAGAGATGTCTAAATATAAATGTAAGGAATTACGCCGCCGAATTGTGCTAACTGATGGTGGAATTTACGATAACATGGGAATGGAGGCGATATTTAGACAAAAAAATATCAATACCGTACTTGTTAGCGATGCATGTGCTCCTTTTGTGATTGAAAAAAAACCTCATGGCATACTAGAGCCAATTCGAGTGATTAATATTTTAATGGATCAAGTTCAATCTCTACGTAAACGCTGGCTAGTTGCTGATTTCAAAGAGGGAAGGCAACATGGTGCATATTGGGGTATTGGGACGAAAATGAAGAGTTTTTACAAAGACAATAATGGAATTATTCCAGATTCAATGATCGAGGATTCCAAAATAACTGATAAATTCTGTGAGATAACAACAAGGCTTAAATCGTTTGATTCTAAGCTACAGGGGCAACTTATTAATTGGGGGGGTTATGCCCTATGTGATCTATCATTATGTGTTCGTGCTAAGCTAGTAATGGAGAAATCGACAGCACTTCCTGTGCCAGAAGTACCACTCTAAGTTTAAAATACATGGTCTTTTAAAAACAATTATAGTACCTATAGTGCTTAGTAGAAGACTAGTACAATTTTTATGGAACGGAAAAGCATATCAGATATTGATGGTATGTGTTTTCATAATTTATGGAATTAATGGCTGGGCAGTAGCTGAAAAATTGCCAAGCTTTAAGAGGCAAAAGCCGCTTATAAGAATAAAGACTACCATCAAGCATTTCGTAGTCTTCAAATTTTAGCAGAACAAGGAAACGTAGATGCTCAGAATATTTTAGGAGTGATGTACCAAAAAGGTCAAGGGGTTGAACAAAATTATGAAAAGGCCTTTAAATGGTTTCAGCTTGCTGCTTATCAAGGGCATTTAGAAGCTCAAAATAACCTTGGCATCATGTACGCTGAAGGTTTAGGCGTAGAACAAGACAAAGCGAAGGCTACAAAATGGACTCGCAGAGCAGCGAACCGCCGGAGCTCAAATGCTCAAAAAAATCTTGGAAAAATGTATGAGCGAGGGCAAGGAGTAACCCAAAATTATGAAGAGGCTTCTAAATGGTTTCGGCTTGCAGCAGATCAGGGCGATCCAGATGCTCAATATAATTTAGGTACCATGTACCAGCAAGGCCAAGGAGTGGAGCAAAACTATGAAGAAGCTGCAAAGTGGTTACAGCTTGCAGCTGATCAGGGTTACAGTAAGGCCCAGTATCTTCTTGGGATTTCATATGCAAACGGGCAAGGCGTAGTGCAAAGTGATGGAGAATCCGCTAAGTGGACTCGCAGGGCTGCAGAACAATCACTACCTGAAGCGGAATACAATTTAGGTATTTTATATGCAAATGGTATCGGTATAGGTCAAGATTATGAAGAAGCAGTGAAATGGTTTCTCAAAGCTGCAAAGCAAGGATATTTAAAAGCTCAAAGCAATCTTGGGGTAATGTATGCAAAAGGTCATGGTGTTATCAGAGATGATGAAGAAGCAGCTAGGTGGAGTCGTAGTGCTGCAGAACAAGGAGAAACAGAGGCACAGTTTAATTTAGGTATCATGTATATTAGCGGTCAAGGAGTAATTCAAGATTACGAAGAAGGTGCTAAGTGGTTTTATTTAGCTGCAAAACAAGGCTTTGCTGAAGCTCAATATTATTTGGGATTAATGCACGAGCAAGGCCAAGGGATGGAACAAGATTATGAAGAGGCTATTCATTGGTATCGACTTGCAGCAACGGGTTGGGAATTAAATCAAGAGGCTCAATATCGACTTGGACTCCTCTATGAGCAAGGTCAAGGAATAGCTCAAGATTATAAAGAAGCGATAAAATGGTTTCGCCTCGCAGCGGATCAAGGATATTCAAAAGCCCAATCTTATCTTGGAGAAATATACCTAAATGCCCAAGGTGTTAAACAAAATAAAATAGTTGCCTATGGGCTATTAACCATAGCTAAGGGTAAAAAGAAAAAATTGGAAGATACCCTCAGTACTCTTAGAGAGAGTATGGCTGAAGATGAAATAAAAGAAGGGGATATGCTGAGTAGAGCTATGATTAAGAAGGGGAACCTACTTAATGCTTTAGATAAATATACTGAGGAAGGGGAAATTTCAAACTAAAAACGGGTTGCAGCTAGCCCGAAAAAGCAAAGAAACTTAGCATTATAAATTATTTCAATAATATATAGTATTTTTGTTTATTTTGCTCGTTAGAAAACGGAATTTATATTCATTTTAATTCAAGCTAGAAAATAAAGTTTTAGGATTAGCGAGGAATACAGTGTTTAATTACACCGAGTTTATGGCAAAACGGGGCAATAAAAAGGCCCAGTTTAAACTTGGACAACGATATGCTGAAGGCCAAGGAGTAGAGCAAAACTATGATCAAGCAATTGCTTGGTACACTAAAGCAGCAAAACAAGGACATTTAGAGGCTCAATATATTTTAGGATGGATGTATGGACAAGGCCAAGGGGTAACTCAAGATTATGAAGAAGCAGTAAAATGGTTTGAATTTGCTGCGAAACAAGGTAGTCAAGAAGCTCAATATGCTTTAGGGATACTCTACTCTGGAACAGGATACATGGGTGTAACCCCACTTATTGATTACGAAGAATCAATTAAATGGCTCCAAAAATCTGCAGATCAAGAATATGCAGAAGCTCAAAATAGCCTTGGTGAAAGTTATGAATGGGGCGTAGGTGTTTCTAGAAGTATAGAAAAAGCGATTCACTGGTATGAGCTTGCAGCAAAACAAGGTCACTTAGAAGCCCAAAAAAATTTTGGGCGTATATATAAGGAAGGTCTTGGCATTAACCAAAATTATGAAGAAGCAACAAAGTGGTATCAAAAAGCTGCTGAACAAGGAGATTTAGAATCTCAAAAAATGCTCGGTACTATATATTTAGAGAGTAAAGGGGTAGAGCAAGATAATCAACAGGCCGCTCTCTGGTATAGACAAGCAGCCGATCAGGGAGATAGAGAAGCTCAGAGAATTGTTGGTTCTATGTATTTCAATGGCCTAGGAGTGGTACAAGACTATCAGCAAGCACTAAAATGGTACCACCTTGCAGCAGAACAAAAAGATACGGAATCTCAAGCCGCTCTTGGTATGCTTTATATCAAAGGTGAAGGTACTGATCAAAATACTCATGAGGCTATTTATTGGCTTAAGCAAGCAGCAGAGCGGAGTAATGTGCAGGCACAAATTGCTCTAGGTGAAATATATGAGAAAGATCAAAGGATAGAGAAAAATTATGAAGAAGCTATTTATTGGTATCGCCTTGCTGCGGTAGGGTGGGGCTGGGATAGTGAAGCTCAATATCGGCTTGGGAAAATATATGCTGAGATGCAAGATAGCGGAGAAAATTACCAAAGAGAGATACCGTGGTACCTCCTTTCTGCTGCGCAGCAACATATCGGGGCTCAATTTGCACTTGGGCGAATATATCTTAAGGGTAAAGGCATACCTATTAATAAAATAGTTGCTTATACTTTCTTAAATAGGGCAGCTATGAAAAATGGGCTAGCAGCTGAAGCAAGAGATACTTTGATTGAAACTCTTACTGGTGAGGAAATAGAATCAGGTAAAACTTTAAGTAAAAAAATGGATGAACCCGGTAATTTTTTAATTGCCTTAAACCAATTTTTAAGAAAAGAAAACAAAATAGAACAGACTAAAGAAATTTAAAAACTTTAGATTTATACTCTACCCTACTCTGCTTGCTCTATCTCTATACCAGCTTTTCATTGGCATAATCTATTAGGTAAGAGAGCTGATCAATAAAATCTGATTCTACAGGTTTACCAATAAAGGATTTATCAAAAAATTTAAACATCCCTCGATGTTGTGGGCTATTTATTTCATTATAAAAGTTTACCGTAGCAAAACAAACAAGGGGAGTTTGATTTAAAGGATAGCTTATATTGTATTTTTCTTTAATTGCATTTTCTGAAGTGGCAATTTCGAGTAGCAGCTTCCATTTATAGGTTTGTCCTGCCCGTTCTCTTAAAGAAGTTTTAAGAGAAATAATCATTATATCTTTAAGATAATGGTGACTGTCTTCTCGATATAGGACTAAATCCATATCTGGCTTTTGAGTTTCTCTATCCACATGAATAGCTACTAAATCTTTAAACCTCTTTAATTTAGTAGTAATAAAAATATCAGACTTTACTAAACCAGCTTCTTTAGCTTTAACAGCTCGCTAAGTATTGCCTTTATCATGGGAGAGTAAATTTTTCATATTTTCTAGAAATAAAATTTGAGGTCGTTTTATTTGGATTAATCGAATAATCTCAAAGAATAGATTACCCTGAGCTTCGTCCTCAAGCCCATGTTTTCTCCCCAAGGAATTTTTCTTTGGTACCCCAGCAATAGAGAAAGGCTAGCAAGGAAAACCACCACACAATACATCGTAGTTTGGGATTTGATCAGAGGTTATATTTTGAATATCCCCAAGGGGGGTAATACCATAATTTGTTTGATAGGTTTGCCTTACTTTTTCATTCCAATCAGATGCTAGGACACATTTTCCTCCAAGATGGGAAAGTGCCTGATGAAATCCTCCAATACCTGCAAACAAATCAATAAATGTAAAATTAGCTGGATTCATATTTTATCTTGATTAGGGCTTCCACTAAGCCGTCATGTAAAATGGTGCTATTTACTCAACGAGTACTTATATTATTTTAATCTATGCTTTCATCCAGTGAACTTATTCAAGCCATTAAACAAAGAAGAACCTTTGCTATTATTTCTCACCCAGATGCAGGAAAAACTACTTTAACTGAAAAATTACTACTCTTTGGTGGTGCCATTCAGCTTGCCGGCACCGTAAAAGCAAAAAAATCAGCCCACCATGCCACCTCAGATTGGATGGAGTTAGAAAAACAACGGGGCATTTCTGTCACTTCTTCTGTGATGCAGTTTCCTTATCGGGATTGCATTATCAATTTATTAGACACCCCAGGTCATGCGGATTTTTCTGAAGACACTTATCGTACTTTAACTGCAGTGGATTCTGCCTTAATGGTGATTGACAGTGCTAAAGGGGTAGAAGAACGAACCATTAAGCTCATGGAGGTATGCCGTCTTAGAAGTACTCCTATTCTTACCTTCATTAATAAATTGGATCGAGAAGGGAGAGAACCCGTTGATCTATTAGATGAGATTGAAGATATTTTAAAAATTCGTTGTGCCCCAGTCACTTGGCCTATTGGAATGGGAAAACGATTTAAGGGAATTTTCCATTTAGCCCAAGATAATATTCATCTTTTTAGTGGCACCCATGAAGGAAAAATAAAAACAGGAGAGCTTATTCAAGGATTAGATAACCCACGGCTTGATGAAATCTTAGGAACTCAAGCTCAAGAATTACGAGAAGAAATAGAATTAGTAAAAGGCGCAAGCCATGTTTTTCATCAAGCTGATTTTTTAGCAGGTAAATTAACCCCTGTTTTTTTTGGTTCAGCGATGAATAATTTTGGAGTAGAAGAATTACTCAATGCCTATGTAGCTTCTGCGCCAGAACCCCAACCTAGAGCAACTATAAACCGTGAAGTAGATCCTAATGAAGAAAAATTCAGTGGGTTTGTCTTTAAAATCCAGGCTAATATGGATCCTCAGCATCGGGATCGGGTAGCATTTTTGCGTATCTGTTCAGGGAACTACCAAAAAGGAATGAAAATTCGTCATGTACGATTAAATAGAGATGTACAAATCGCTAATGCTTTAACTTTTATGGCAGGAGAGCGGGAGCAGGCTGAAGAAGGCTACCCCGGGGATATTATTGGGTTACATAATCACGGTACTATCCAAATTGGTGATACTTTTACTCAAGGAGAAGATTTGCAATTTATTGGTATCCCTCACTTTGCTCCAGAGCTTTTTCGCCGAGTTCGCCTTAAGGATCCCCTAAAGATGAAAGCCTTGCTCAAAGGGTTACAACAACTTAGTGAAGAGGGAGCAACCCAGCTATTTCGCCCACTATTAGGAAATGATTTAATTCTAGGTGCAGTAGGGGTACTTCAATTTGATGTGGTCGCCCATCGATTAAAACATGAATACAATGTAGATTGTGGCTATGAGAATGTCCAAGTCACCACTGCACGTTGGGTAACTTGTAATGATCAAAAACGATTAGGGGAGTTTCGGACAAAAGCAGAAGTTAATCTAGCTTTAGATGGAGCAGGAGATTTAACCTATCTTGCGCCTACTAGAGTTAATCTTGAATTGACAATGGAGCGCTGGCCTGAAATTAAATTCCATGCTATTCGGGAACATGGAGGTATGGAAGAGAATTTTTCTAACTAACCTTTAAACATTCCCAATACGGTAGCACTTTCTATATTCGCTCAAGAGCTTTTTCTATCGGCCCTATATAAAAAAGCATTATTAAAAATGAAACTTTATCAAAAAATTTTTATTAATTTACTTTTCTTAGTAATCTCTCCGTTATTACAAGCAGAAGAAATACACCATCAGCTAGAAATTTATTTAGATCCCGATAGTCATCATCTTAAAGCGATTGATACTATTACTTTACCTGATTCTTACCCATCTCCTATTACATTTCGTCTCCATAATCATCTTAATCCTCAACTAGAAAGCCCAGAGATTCAATTAAAAAAACTAAAAGAAAGCGAATTTACAGAAGATTACATTCTTACTTTTCCCAAAGGTGTGCATGAATTTACCATAAATTATGAAGGTGAAATTTTTCATTCTATTAAACCGATCAGCCAAGAATATGCCCATAGCTTTAGTGCTTCGTCAGGTTTAATTGCATCAGAGGGGGTATTTTTAACCGGCGGAAGTTATTGGTATCCACAATTTGCCAACGATGGACTGATTACTTTTTCCTTAACTACTCATCTCCCTCAAAAATGGCATTCAGTAAGTCAAGGTATTCGTACCCAGCAAAATGATCAAGAAATTTGGAAAGAGAACCATCCTCAAGAAGAAATTTATCTGATTGCAGGTCAGTTTACAGAATATGATGGAAAAGCTGAAAATGGGAAAGTCACTACCATGGCTTTTCTTCAACACCCAGATCCTGGTTTAGCTCATAAGTATTTAGAGGCAACTAATCAATACTTGGAAATATATCGATCCCTGATTAGCTCCTATCCCTACGGAAAATTTGCTTTAGTAGAAAATTTTTGGGAAACCGGCTATGGGATGCCTTCCTTTACTTTACTTGGCACTAATGTGATTCGATTCCCTTTTATTCTCCATTCTTCCTATCCTCATGAAATTCTCCATAATTGGTGGGGCAATGGAGTCTATTTAAAGTATGGCTCTGGAAACTGGACGGAGGGATTAACTGCCTACTTAGCAGATCATCTCCTTAAAGAACAACAGGGAGAAGGAGTTACTTATCGGCGAGAAACCCTACAAAAATACACGGACTATGTAGAAGAATCTCGAGATTTTCCCTTAACCCAATTTCGGGGTCGAGACAGTGCAGCCAGCCAAGCAATTGGCTATGGAAAAACTTTGATGATGTTTCATATGCTTCGTCAAAAATTAGGGGATAAAACTTTTATCAAAGCACTACAGAATTTTTATCATCAATACCAATATGCACCAGCTGGTTTTAGCGATCTAGAAGGGTCTTTTGAAAAAACGAGCGGGCAGTCGCTGCACTCTTTTTTCAATCAATGGATCACTCGTCCTGGAGCACCTTTATTAAAAATTAAATCTGCTCAAGTAACTCCTAAAGAGGGCAAGTATATACTCACGGCAACTATTGCCCAAGTCCAAGGGGGAAAACCTTATCAACTTGCTATCCCTACTGCCATTTATTTAGAAAATTCAGAGCAAGTCTATCAAACTCAAATTGAGTTTGATAAAAAAGAGCATAGGATTGAGCTTACTTTTTCTAATCGCCCTTTAAAATTTGAAATTGATCCTCAATTCGATGTGTTCCGCAGGTTAGATTCCAATGAGATTCCTCCCGCCTTAAGCCAAGCCTTTGGGGCTAAAACTGCACTGGCTATATTACCTGCTTCAGCATCTTCTGCTTTAAAAGAAGGTTATCAACATTTAATTGAAACTTGGCAACAGGAGGGGAGGAATATTAAGGTAGTTATGGATAATACTATTGATAAGCTACCTAGCGATCAAATGGTATGGCTTTTAGGCTGGGAAAATAAGTTTCGATCAGTTTTTCATCGATCCTTAGAAGGCTACCCCTATCAAGCAAATGTGGATAGTGTAAAGATTAAAAACCATATGCTTAATAAAACACATCATTCAGTAATCGTAACTACTCGCCCTGAAAATAACCTACATCAAACTTTAGTATGGATTGCTACAGATAATGTTGCTGCACTACCTGGGCTTACCCGAAAATTACCCCACTATGGGAAGTATAGCTATTTAGGATTTGCTGGCTCAGAGCCTGAAAATATAACGAAGGGGCAATGGTCAGTGATTCGATCACCTATGTCTGTGCTATTTACTCAAGACTCATCTGCAATAAAATCTACCTTACCACTACAAAAATCTTTAATTTCCTTATCTTCCCAATTCAACCAAGATCAAATGATGGCTGACATTCAATATCTAGCTGATCCTAAGCAAGAGGGTCGGGGTCTAGGATCGTCAGGACTAGAGCAAGTAGCAAAATATATTGAAAATGCGTTTCAAGAAGCTGGATTTAATCCTATTGAACAAAAGTGGATAGAACATATACCACAAGCAGCCAAAGAGATGGCCTTGAGTAATATTATTGGTACTTTATCTGGCACTGATCCAAGTCTGCCGACTATTGTGATTGGTGCTCATTATGATCACTTAGGCAAAGGTTGGCCAGATATGCATCAAGGAGATGAAGGGAAAATTCACCCGGGGGCAGATGATAATGCCAGCGGAGTGGCAGTGATATTAGAAATGGCTCGATCGTTAGGCACTGGATGGCAGGGTAAGCGAACGCTTACTTTTATTGCTTTTACTGGAGAAGAAGCAGGAAAATTGGGATCTACTTATTATGTAAATCACCTAACTCAGCCCGTGATGACAATGATTAATTTAGATACAGTAGGTCGTTTAAATAAAAATAAGCTTTTGATTTTGGGTACTCACTCTGCTAAGGAATGGTCTTATATTTTTCAAGGGGCTAGCTATGTTACTGGCGTGCCTATAGAGATTGTTACTCAGGATTTAGATTCTAGCGATCACAATAGTTTTATAAACGTAGGAATTCCTGCAGTACAACTATTTACGGGTGCTCATAGGGATTATCATCGACCTACAGATACGATAGATAAAATAGATTCCCTAGGACTGACTAAGGTAGCTGCCGTGTTGAAAGAAGCTATCGATTATTTGGCTAATCGGAACGAATCTTTAGCAGGAGAAAATACTATACAACCCACACTACCACTTACTAAATCTAGTAGAAAAGTAACGCTAGGCACTGTGCCAGATTTTAGCTGGAAGGGAGAAGGGGTTAGACTTTCAGGGGTGAGTTAAGATACTCCTGCAGAATTACAAAAAGGAGATATTATTATTAATATCAATCATCAGCCTATCGATAATCTCACTGATTTTTCTAAAATTTTAGGAAAACTAAAAGCAAATGATTCCATAGTCATTACTTTCTTAACTTTCTTAACTTTCTTACGAGGTAAATTAGAACACACTGTGACTACCCAAGTTATCTCTCGGTAATTTTAAAATAAATTTATTCGGCTTGTTTTTTTGCAAGCATAGTTACAAATTTCAGCTTAATAGGATTACCTGCTGCATCTCTAGCATGCATAGAACCTACCTCTTCTTCATAAATAAGTAGATCCCATCCTTGGTAGTATTGAGCTAATTCCCCTTCAGTAAACGTAAAAGAAAAAGGCATGTGGCAAGGAAAATCCTTGGTATTCATGGCAGAAACAATTAAATTGTGTCCTCCTGGATTTGTTTTTTCCTGCATATTGGCAACAATGGTAGGTATTTGCTGAGGCTCTAAGAACATAAACACTACGGTAGCTACGATAAAATCATAGTTATCCCCAATGGATGCTTGATTCATATCATAAATTTCAGTTTTTATTTTAAATCCTTCAGTATTTGCTATTTCATGAATTACATTAGCTGTACTTGGGTTATAGTCACTTGCAGTCACATCAAATCCAAGTAACCCTAGAAATAAAGTATTACGACCCTGCCCACAGCCTAAATCTAAAACTTTACAAGGTTTTACGTGCTCTACGGCAGAGACTACCGCTGAATGAGTTTTGGTGATTCCATACTTTTGCTGAAAATAATCGGCAGCAGGAGGATTGGAGATCATGATTTTGTCCTTTATTAGCTATGAAAATTGAATATCCTAACATTATAAAAGGCAAAAAAAACCCCTAGAATTCTTCTAGGGGAATAATAAGGAGAGACACATAGATGCAGATGTTCATTTGTGCTGTAACACGATTTAAAGACAGGATATTAGGAGGAAACCCACCTTTAAATAAAATCTAAATCTTTGCGTTAGGTATAATTTACTATGGTATATGGACCTAATAAAGGTCCACGATTATCATTTTGTATGAGTCCAATAATAAGATACGAATGCTTTTGCTAAAGTAACAAAAGATAACTATTTATTTGATTTTTAATTGTTTAGCCAATTAAATTAAGCAGTTAAGATAGATTCTATCGTGCCTAATACGATGGATGAGTCTAAATAATGATGTAGGATAGAATAGTATTGTTTTTTATGTTGTAGCACTAAACTAGGAAAAGTACTTATCTTTAATTGTTGGCAAAACTGGATTTGCTGTTCCAGTTTCTGCTGTGTTTCTGGAGCATTTAAATCACGAAAAAATAGCTCTTTATTTAACCCTAATGCTTCAGACAGCTCAATTAATACCGCTTCGTTGAATGGATTCCTCGCCTCGAGATAATAAGCTTGTTGAATTTTTAATATAATTTCCTCTCCAAACTGATCTCCTTGATTTAAAGCAGCCAATATTGCACGACAGGCAGGATAAGTGGATCTACAGGGCTGATTCTTTGTCCAAAAATCAAAATTAAATTGGGTTTGAGGTACTTCTTGTTGGATTTTTCGCCAAATCCCCTGAATTTTCTTTTGTAGCACAAAAGGCATTGGTTCATTTGTATCTGGAGCTAGTCCACCAAGTACATAAGCAATGGAAATTTTGCACTCCAGTGTCTTTTTGATCTCTAGCCAAATTGGGCGAAATGCCCAATACCAACTACACATGGGATCGTGGATATAGTAAAGGATAGTCATTAGCAATAATCAATTCAGTTACTTAAATTAGCATGAAGTCATGCAGATGATATATCCTGTACACACGCTTACCAAGTATTAAAAATAAAAAGAGATTTTGTACTACTTATGAAAAGCTATTTATTTTTTAGCAATCAATATATTCGCTATGACAATCATAGTGTGAAAATAGATACTGGGTATCCCAAACAAATCAAAGACGGCTGGTCTATGTTACCTCAAGGGTTTCATGGAGATTTAGATACTGCTATGAGCTGGGGTGGGAAAGCCTATTTTTTCAAAAAAAACCAATGTGCTGTTATTGACCTACATCGTCCTAACATACCTGCACAAACAGAATCAATTACTACTTTTTTCCCAGGACTTAAAGGGGTAACATTCTCATCTACATTAGATGCAATACTACCTATAGTCGTTAAGAATATGAATTTTCTTATGCTTTATAAGAAAGATCAGGTGGGTATTTATAATCTAAATATTGATAAATTACATATGGTTTGTACCATTAGTAAGTTTTTTCCAAATGCAGAACAAATTGGCATTAATCAAAGTATAGATACAATAGCTCATTATCATGATCCATCTCGTTTAATCATTACCTTAGGTAACAAACATGTAAGATACGATCTCTCTAGTGAAGTTGATCCTCCTACCTATAGACGTACCTTAGATATTAGTGCCTATTGGCCTGATATTACTTTCTCAAAAATTCAAGCAATTTTCCAAGTCAATGGTGATGAAATCGTAGATTCAGCAAAAAAATTACAGGCTTTAAATCAACCCATTTTAGGTCAAACCCTGCTACCAACCCCCAGTATCAGAAAGGTTGGGCAATGCAAAATACTAGCTACAAAAGAAGGCTGGCAAGATAGTGGTATTTTCTTACAAGGGGGAGATATTATTTCAATTAAAGCTTCAGGCAAAGTAAAATACGGATCTAACCCAAATCAAACTTCTGATGCAAATAGAACAGGTGGTTTAAAAAATAATAAGCTGTTTCATCCAGAGGGAGTGCCATATGCACTTCTCATGAAAGTTGGTAACAAGTATATCCGCACTGTAGGTAAGCATGTGGATTATTTAACCATTCCTAACAGTGGACCTTTAAGATTTGCCTATAACGGTATGAAAGGTACATATAACAATCATTCTGGTACTTTCAATGTGGAAATTTACTTATCACTACCCCCTACTAAATAGGGGGTAGGGTCATTTGCTATATCTTTCTAATGTGACATGGGGTTGTCTTTCATCCACTGAGGTAAAAGCACAATACAATTTGGATTAAATCCTTGATTTTTTAAGGTATTGATCTGTTTAATAGCTTTACCTTCTTTTAAATCAATCACTGTAATAGAGCCATCGCGCATTTCAGGTAAATTAATAAAACTATTTTGGACAAAAGCATAATGACCATCTGGAGAAAAGCCCACATGATGAGATCCAGGAGCAGCTGCAATTGCTTTAATTAGTTTAGGTTTTTGAGGATCTTTTACATCAAAAATATTGAAATAACCGGGGTTTGCGGTCGTAATAAAAAGCTGGTTTTGCTTTGGGTTAGGATAAATTTCTAAAGGCACTGCTTGCTTCAATGGAGCAAAATCAATTACCTGCTGGAAATCAAATGCTTTCTTGCTTTCATTCCACACCGCAGACCAAGTGGTTCCATCTAGCCAGTTGTTAATATAAGCAAGAGGGGGGTTACTATTAGGGACAAAAATAGCCTCTACCGGTGCAGCTCCTGCAGGAGAAGGTTTATGGGAAACTTTATGATTAGAGAGTATTTTCCCGGTACTGGCTTCAATTACAGTCACTACCTCCCCCGGTTCTTGACCATCTGGGCGAATAGTATTGGTAGCTAAAATCCGATCGATTTTTTCATTAAGGTCCAACCCATGGGGGTAGCGAAGATAAGGCTTGCCAGAAGGTGGGGTTTGAATAGTTTTAATGGGTTTATCTGTAGTAGCATCTCCTACTACAATGGTACTTGATCCCATACAGCTTAAATACCAAGTTTTATTATCTTTGGTAAATACCATGTCTTCTTGTACTTGGCAGGTAGGGGTCCCTACTGTTTTCATCCGATAAGGAGATTGTTTCATATCTAATATATGAAGGGTGCTCTTACCTAGGGCAGTGATATAAGCTTTGCTTAAATCTTGATTGTAAAAAATATGGTGAGCAACTAAGTCATGAGGTAGGGGAATATCCATAATCATTTTGCCAAAATTTGCAGATTGAGGATCTACATCAATAATGGCTAATCCCTCTTTACGTACCGGATTATCTGGTTTTGATTCATAATTGAGCATAGCTAGAATTTCCCCTTGAGCATAGGGGATAAAACTACTTAGAAGCGTTATTCCTAACGCTAAAGATAAAGAGCGTTGTTTCATAATAAAAATTCCTTATTAAAATAGCTAAACAAGATTCAGTAAAGTTTAAATATTATAGGGTAAGCTAAAGAGAGTCATAATCTATCTACTTTAGAGCTTAAAGCTTATTTATGAGTTCATAATGAAAGAAATTTAGCAAGCGATTGAAACAAAATTAAATGAAATTGCCCCTAATGTTTTAGAGAGTTTAAATAGTGGGGTAACTGATGAGGAAATTCACCACTTAGAAAGTGTGTTAGGGGCTCAATTGCCTGATGATTTTATTGTATTTTATAAAATTCATAATGGGCAAATCTCAGAGGGTCCGAGCTTTATTGACTGTGAAGAGTGGCTATCATTTGAAGGCATTGAATATCAATGGAAAGTTTGGAAAGAGCTTTTAGATGGGGGTGCTTTTTCAGAGGGTGATTTTAAATCAAGCCCAGATATAGAAGTGAAAAATGATTGGTGGCATCCTTGCTGGATTCCTATTACTTATGATGGTTCTGGGAATCACTATTGTCTAGACTTAGTGCCTACAAAAGAGGGTAACCACGGGCAAATTATTAGAATGTGGCATGATGATGATATTCGCCCTTTGATCGCCTCATCATTTACAGCATGGATAGAGGATTACAAAAATAAATTAATTCGTGGGCAATTAATCTATTCTGAGGATTATTTTGGCATTATTGATGAAGAAGAACTAGAGAATTAACGTATAATCTCATGTAGATAAACACTACCGTTAGTGTTAGTAACAACATAAAAAATTATAAATCATCATTACCTAATATTTCTTCTCGTAATGAGCAGTCAAAAATCCAAACGCTTATTTTCAGCAGATATATTTTTCTTCCCCCTTGCTGCCTTTTTTGCCGCAACTGTTATTCCCACTTGGTTGATAGTGTTACAAGGATGGGTTTCTCTCCCAAATCATCATTGGCATGGTCATGAAATGCTGTTTGGCTATGGACTAGCGGTAGTGTGCGGCTACTTAATTAACCGAGTTTCCCTACTAAGCATAAGCATACTGTTATTAAGCTGGATTGGTGCTCGATTAGGGGCATTACATTTACTAAATATAGGGGTTCTTTCTATTCTGCCTAATTTAATCTTTGTAGGATTTGCTATTTCTCTAATCGCTCCCCCTTTTATAAAAGCAGCTAAGAAACTAGAAAATAAAGTTTTTGGTCCTTTATTTATTGCCATGGGGATTTGTGAATTGATTTACCAGCTAGGGGAAATTAATGTTCTACCCTTTGGTATTAGCCCATTTATCTTACTTATTACCGTAGATTTATTTAGCTTATTATTATTTCTTATGGGAGGACGAATTCTAGCTCCTGGCATTGCTGGGCATTTTTATCGGAAGGGATATTTCCTTGAAGCAAGAGTTCAGCCTAAAATTGAGCGAACCGCTATTGTGATTATCATTGCTATGACTTTTTTTGATCTCATTCCAAAAGCAACGATGGTCTCTGGGGTGCTTGCTTTTGTGGCTGCCGGTGCAATCGTGATTCGTATCTTCCGCTGGAAAGTATGGGGTATTATGGACCAGCCTCATTTGTGGATTCCTGTGCTAGGTTATACTTGGCTTACCTTAGGTTTTTGTCTTAAGGGCTGGATTCAAACGACAGGTAATCCTTTTCCTATTGTTGATGGAATTCATGGCGTTACCATTGGTGCTTTAGGTACCTTAACCTTAACCATTATGGCACGTACTCGATTGCAAAGAAGTAAACAAGAGCTAGAGGATTTTAAAGATATTAAGCAAGCTGCGTTACTTATTAGTTTAGCTGCCTTATTACGATTAGCGACTCCTTTAGTGCCTTCCTATACAATGGTATTTTTATGGTGTTCAGCACTCGCATGGTGTGTTGCTTTTATTTTTCTATTCTGTAAGCTTATTCAAATTAGTTATAAAGAGCTTAATCCTTCTTAGAATCAATATTTATTTAAGCAGTTATTATAAATAACATGATAGATAGTATTGCCTATCAATCTCTCAGTGCTTGGGTTATGACTGATGGTAAGATTGGGATGGAAAATCAAGCTCGTGGCTTAGCAGAAGCTATGAGTGTAGCTTATAACATAAAACAAGTACAACTTCGGTTTCCTTGGAACTATATAAGTCCTTTCGTTCAAATGGGGAAAAAATACTGTTTGCAAAATAAAATAGAATTGGGATTTACTCCACCTTGGCCTAATATAGTAATTGCCTGTGGACGAAAATCTATCCTACCTGCCCTTATGGTCAAAGAAGAAAGTAATGCTAAGATTATCTACTTACAATCTCCAGTGATTAGTGCAAAATACTTCGATTTGGTGATTGCCCCTGCTCATGATGCACGAGCTACTGGGGAGAATGTATTGTATAGTATTGGTGCACTCCATCGAGTTACAGAACAACAATTAAATCAGGCTCATGATCGTTTTTCCTATCTCTTTTCTAAATATTCTCAGCCTCGCTTAGGAATTTTACTAGGGGGCGATAATAAAGCGTACCACTGGGATCAAAGTATAATACAAAAATTAATACAGGAACTTAAAGCATTAATTACCTACCAAAGCCTATCAGTATTCATTACCCCTTCTCGGCGCACCGATTCAAAAATTATCCAATTACTAAAGGATGAATTTAAAGAATTTAGCTCAAAGGTTTATATTTGGGATACAGAAAAAGAAGAAAATCCCTATTTTGGAATTCTTGCTTGGTCTGATTTTCTCTTAGTAAGCTGTGAAAGTGTCTCGATGATTAGTGAGGCCTGTGCTACCTATTGCCCCGTATATCTTTTGAGTCTACCTGGAAAGAGGGATAAAAAATTTCAAAGCTTTCATCGAAATCTTGAGAACTTAGATCGTATTAAATGGTGGAAGGGAAAGCTAAATCAATCCTTAATAAAGACTCAATCTTTTGATGAAACTAAAATGATTGCAGCAAAAGTAATTAAATACTTATATATTGATCCGGAGAAAAACTATGCTTCTTGATCAGAATAAACTCATTAATACGGAAGTTGTAGAAAATCCTTTTTCTCATTTTGTTGTGACCGATTTAATTAATAAAAATAATTTACTAGATATTTATAATGACTATCCAACAATTGACCATCCAGGCAGTTATCCTCTAGCAGCACTTCAGGTTAGAGAAAAATTTTTAGCTTTAATTAAAGAATTAAAAAGTTCTTTTTTCGAAGAAATTTTAGAGGAAAAATTTAAAATTCCACTAAAAAAATACCCTTTGCTCATCACTGTGCGGGGAAAATGTGCCTTTAAAGATGGAGCAATCCATACCGATAGTGCAACAAAAATCATCACTGTCTTACTTTATCTTAACGAGCATTGGGAAACATCAGAAGGGCAGCTGCGGTTACTTATGGATGGAAAAAATATTGAAAATTACTTTACGCAAATCTCTCCACAAGCTGGAACACTGCTTGCCTTTAAGGTTACAAAAAACTCATGGCATGGACATCTACCTTTTGAGGGAATTCGCCGGGTAGTTCAGATTAACTGGGTAAGTAGTGAATTTGTTGCGAGAAAAACCTTAATTAAACACTATCTTTCATTTAAGTTTAAAAACTTAATGAAAATAAGATAAGAAATCTAATATATATTAATGTTTCTTTAAATATATTTACTTAAATAGTATTTTTATTAAAATTTTTAGCTTATTAACTATAATTTTACAGCTAGAAAATAATAATATGAATCACTGTCTATTAATGGAGGACTAAATGGGTAAGCTAATTGAAGACTATGGCCTAATTGGTAATATGGTCTCTTGTGCTCTCGTTGGGATTGATGGATCTATCGACTGGCTGTGTCTACCACATTTTGATTCAGATGCATGCTTTGCTGCTTTATTAGGTACTCCAGATCATGGTCGTTGGCTCATTGCCCCTAAAGAGGAAATTAAAAATACAACTCGGCACTACCTGCCTAATACGCCAATTCTAGAAACGACTTTTGAAACAGAAACTGGGGCAGTATGTGTTACTGATTTTATGCCCCTAAGTACAAATGAAAAAAAAGTAGAGTTACTTCGAATTGTCCGTGGTATCCGAGGACAAGTAGATATGGAAATGGATATTGTCCTTCGTTTCCGTTATGGAGAAACTGTGCCTTGGGTACGGCAAACAGACTATGGTATTCGAGCAATTTCAGGACCTGATACAGTAGAGCTACTCACGCCTATTCCTCTATATGGGGAAAATATGAAAACTCGATCTCGTTTCACAGTGACGGAGGGGAGTTATGTTCCCTTTACGCTAACTTACCATCCTTCCCAAGAAGAACCGAGGTTTATTAGTGATAGTCGGGCCGCTTTAACAGTGACCTCAGATTGGTGGCAGGAATGGGCTAGTCGTTGCTATAACGCTCATGCTTCAGTCCCACCAGAGTGGCGTGATGCAATTGTACGCTCTCTAATTACCCTAAAAGTAATGACTTTCCAACCTACCGGTGGAATAGTGGCTGCACCTACTACTTCACTTCCAGAAGAAATAGGAGGGGAGCGACAATGGGACTACCGTTTTTGTTGGATTCGAGATTCGGCTTTAGCCCTTCATACCTTTTTAAGTTCCGGATACATTGATGAGGCAAAGGCATTTAGAGAATGGCTGCTCCGAGCTGCAGCAGGGCATCCCGAGCAAATGCAAATTATGTATGGGTTGCGGGGAGAGCGCAGGCTGACAGAAGAAGAGTTGCCATGGTTACCAGGTTATGAGAATAGTCGACCTGTACGAATTGGTAATGGTGCTTACCGACAAAAACAGCTCGATATTTATGGGGAGCTTATGAATACTACCCATTTAGCAAGAATGTCTCAAATCGGTAGTGCTACTTCATGGCAATTCCAATGTACTTTGTTAAGGAATTTAGAAGAAAATTGGCACTATCCTGATGAGGGAATTTGGGAAATTCGAAGCGATCAACGACACTTTACCCACTCGAAAATGATGTGCTGGGTTGCTTTTGATAGGGCAGTAAAAGCAATAGAGATATTCGGTCTAGAAGGCCCTCTAGATAAATGGAAGCAAATTCGAGAAGAAATTAAAACAGATATTCTTACCCATGGATATGATTCAGAGCGTAATACATTTACCCAAACCTACGGTCACCCGGGGTTAGATGCTTCTTTATTATTATTAGGAAAAACCGGCTTTTTAGAGCCTACCGACCCTAGATTTATCGGTACAGTTGAAGCTATAGAGAGAGAGTTGATAGAAGATGGATTCGTACTCCGCTATCGCCCAGAAGAATCTACCGATGGGCTTAGTGGTAATGAAGGTGCTTTCCTTGTATGTAGTTTTTGGCTGGCAGATGCTTATGCCTTAATAGGTCGTCATAATGATGCAGTCGTGTTATTTAATCGATTACTCTCTATTCGAAATGATTTAGGATTACTTGCTGAAGAATATCATCCTGGCTTAAAACGCCAATTGGGAAATTTTCCTCAGGCTTTCTCCCATGTAGGTTTAATTGATGCAGCCCATCATCTATTACAAAGTTATGTACCCCAACCTTAGTCTCTATTCTTACTAGTTAGAGATCTTAAATCGCTATAGATGATGCAATCTGCTATTTTATTTAGTGTAGCTAAGTTAGATAAGTGTTTATTGATTTTATTTATACTCTATACCCGTATAATAAGGAGTATATAATAAACAGTAATAAGAGGAGTAAATGTAATGAGACAGCATACCTTAGCTTTCGTTATTAGTATGATAGTAGCTAATTTAGTATTAGTTCCTTTTGGATTTGCTGATAAACACTATTCAGCCGATGAGCTCAATGAAATTATGGAAAGTGGTAGAATTCCTCTTCAAGATAGTAATGCCACTATGGAGAATGAAAATATGATCTTTAGTTCCTGTAAAGCTAAAGTAGACACAATAATAGGTGAGGCTAAAGAAAAGCACTTACCTAGTAAAATAGTAATGAGTAATGATAGTGCGTATATTGCAAAAGTGTGGACAGAAGATGCGGCTATTACCTATACCTGCCAAGCAAAAGCAGCAAAATTAATGACCTCTACTTCCCATTATCACGAATAATATTAGTTTATTGCTTAGGCTTAAGGTAGCCCACTTATTTTGGGCTACTATAACCAGCCTTTACGCTTAAAATAAAGATAAGGTGCAATACTAGAGAGCAGCATGAGAATAAGTGCTATAGGATAGCCTAAATTCCAATGAACTTCTGGCATAATGTCAAAATTCATTCCATAAATACTGGCAATTAAGGTAGGAGGGAAAAATACAATTGCAATTACCGAAAATATTTTAATAATTCGGTTTTGTTCTATATTGATAAAACTTAGTGCGGCATCCATAAGAAAATTTATTTTCTCAAATAAAAAAGCACTATGTGGCAGTAGGGAGTCTACATCTCGCATAATCTCCCGAACCCGTCTAATTTGATCATCATTTAAATGACTACGCCTCAAAAGAAAAGTTAAGGCACGCTGGGTATCCATTAAACATAAGCGAACTTTACCATTATGATCTTCGTGGCGTGCTAATTCATCTAAGGCATGCTCAAGATTTTCACCACTTCCTTCTTCATTTTTTTCTAAGATAAGTTTGCCAATTTTATCCAATCCCTGATGAATTTCTTCTAGTAAATCTGCAAGTTCTTCGAGTTTAGTTTCAAATAAAGCAAGTAAAATTGATGCAGCATCAGTAATTAGCCCAGGCTCTCTCCGTACTCGAAACCGTAGCATACGGAAAGCAGGCAATTCATAATCTCTTAGAGTAAATAATCGAGTATCACTTAAAGTAAATACTACGGTAGAGTAATCAATTTTTCCCTCTTCTCGGTGAGAAAAGTATGAATGTAAATGAAGCCCTCCCTCATCTTCAAAAAAACGAGCAGTCGCTTCAATCTCTTCAATTTCATTATGAGCAGGAAGGTTTTGTTGATAGATTAACTCAACTTGCTGCCGTTCCTCTTCAGTAGGTCGAAATAAATCAATCCAAATAGCTTGTTCTAAGGAAGCAATACTCTCCTCAAGAGGTAGTCGCTCAAAGCGGTGTTCATGTAAAGCAAATCCATAGAGCATATTTTATTGGTTTAATGCGAACAAGTAATTCCTAATTCCTTTTTAAAAACACTAGTATTTGATACTACGCTATATGGGCAATGAAAATATAGTTTAAAATACAGGAAGGATTATATAAGTTAACCCTTTCCTGTATTTTAAACTTCCTAAATACGCTCACCACTCTCCACATAACCTTGATCATTTAGGGTAAGTTTTAATTTTCCATAACAAGGGACACGAGCAGCAACACATCCTGATCCCTCCATTAAAATCTCCTCAAAACGAATATTTATTACTGCATGCCTCTGGTTTTGCTCCATCAATTCATAGCAAAGTGTTTCATCATCTATCCAGCCATTTTGGCTACAAAATTGATTTAAATCAGGGCTACTTCTTAAATACTCTTCAATGGACATATTTACTACTTCTCCTTTTGTTAAGATAAAAATAAACCCTACCTGCCTCTACCTAGAAAAAAAGACGCTCCACCTCTAGGAGGATTTACACTATAGGGGATACGAATACTACCCAGATTATACTGACCAGTAGTAGAGTTTCGATAAGGGTTATGAATTGATTCTGGGCTATATTCGCTACGAAACCTACCATAGGGATTATAAGCGGTGGTAGGATCATATAAGCCAGAGTTTAAATTACCAAGGAACTTACCCGTTCTAGGATCTACAGGGACAGGTACTTTCTTAGTAATTCTGGGTTGCCCATAAGGATTAGGCGGTGGTTCAGGAATCGGCCGTAGATTATAATAATAATAGGGATTGTGTGGCTGCAAAGCTTGAATGGACTGTAAACTATCAATAGATTTACTTGATTTAGGTGTTAAGGAACTAAAACTATCTCCATAGATAGTAGTTGATATAGCTAATAGGATAAGCATTACTTTAGTCTTCATTGCTTTCCTCCAAGATAAATTAAGGCATTTAGAAATATAACCCTTATTAATAGTATACTCCATAAGTTACAGCATATTGGATGCAAAACCAGCAAGTCGAGAACGCTCTCCTCTCGTTAGGGTAATATGACCGCTATGCTTCCAAGGTTTAAAAAATTTTACGGTATAAGTAAGCCCTGAAGTAGCTGGCGTTAGATTAGGGGAATCAATTTGAGAGATGTTCCCAAGGCAAATCACCTTGCTACCATTACCTGTCCGAGTAATTAGGGTTTTCATTTGTTTTGGAGTTAAGTTTTGTGCCTCGTCAATGATAATAAATTTATTATGAAAAGTACGACCTCGCATAAAATTTAAGGAGTGAATCTTAATGCGATTTAGCAACACACTATGAGTCACTGATCTTCCCCAAGAACCTCCTTCCTCTGGTTGTGTGAGCACTTCTAAATTATCCATCAATGCCCCCATCCAAGGAGTCATTTTTTCCTCTTCAGTACCGGGTAAAAACCCAATATCCTCACCAACTGGTACTGTGATTCTCGTCATAATGATCTCTTGGTAGCGTTTTATTTCTAACGTTTGCGTAAGACCGGCGGCAAGAGCAAGTAAGGTTTTGCCAGTCCCAGCCGGACCTAATAAAGTAACAAAATCTATTTCTGGATCTAATAGCAAATTAAGAGCAAAGCTTTGTTGTTGATTTTTAGCTGAGATGCCCCAGACGCTATAGTTTGGATCCTGATAATTTTGGATTAACTCAACAACTGCGGTATCCTCTACTATATTACGGACGATGGCACCAATATTTTTTTCCCCTTGAATATGAAGAAATTGATTCGGGTACCAATCTTTAGCAAGAATACCTGTAACTTGATAAGCAAGATGTTTTGTATTTTGATCAGTATAGGGGGATTTTTGCCAACCTTGCCATAACTCATAAGGTAGCTCAAGATAGCCAGTGTGGAGTAAATTAATATCATCTATATCTTTATTACAATGATAGTCTTCAGCTGTAAAATTTGAGTAAAGTGCATACACTCTAAGAGCAGTACTTTTAGAGACAATAACAATTTTATCGTTAGGATGTGTTTTTTTAAGATCACTTGCGTACTCTAAAATAGTGGAGAATAAAGACGCATCGCTGGCTAAAGGTTGAAAAAAAAGGTATCCCTTAGGTATATTATTTTTCGTATACCAATTTTGATCTACTGTAGATAGCTCAATTCCTTGCATTATTTTTTCTGAAGAATCTAGACTGGCAAGTAATGCATTTAAAAAGTAGATGCTTTGCTTTGCATTTCTACCTGCTTCAGATAATTCTAGTGCTGTACTCTCTAGATCTTTAATGACTATTAAAGGTAAGTAAATATCATGGCATCCAAAGCGAAAAATCGCACTCGGATCATAGAGCAAAACGCTAGTATCAATGATAAAAATCTTCTTTTGTTGAATCTGGTTATTCATAAAAATGAAAGATTAAGGGCATGGCCTTACAGGTAATGTATATTTGCTATTATAGCTTAGGTGGTAAATAGCCTATAAAATTGTGTAATAGCAGATAAAAAATAAAAAAATTAACAAATTAGGAAATTTCATGGCTTACAATAAAATTTTATGCCCAAGTGATGGAAAGTTAATAAAAATTAATTCTGACCTAAGCTTAAATGTGCCTAACTACCCATTTATTCCTTTTATTGAAGGTGATGGTATTGGGGTGGATATTACCCCAGTCATGCGTAAGGTTGTAGATGCTGCGATTGCTAAAGCCTATAAAAAGAGCCGTAAAATTGCTTGGGTAGAAATTTTTGCTGGTGAAAAAGCGTGCCAAATCTATGGAGAGAACCAGTGGCTTCCTGACGAAACATTAACTGCTTTAAGTGATTTTGTCGTATCTATTAAAGGACCCTTAACTACGCCAGTAGGCAAAGGGATTCGCTCCTTAAATGTCTCAATTCGCCAAACCTTAGATCTTTATTCATGTATTCGACCAGTACGTTATTTTTCCGGAACTCCTAGCCCTTTAGCTGATCCAACTCAGACAAATATGGTTATTTTTCGTGAAAATACAGAAGATATTTATGCTGGGATTGAATGGCCTGCTCAATCCCCAGAGGCAAAAAAAATTATTACTTTCCTTGAACAAGAAATGGGTGTAAACAAAATTCGGTTTCCTCAAAGCTCTGGGATTGGAATTAAACCCGTCTCTCAAGAAGGATCTCAACGGTTAATTAGACAAGCGATACAGTATGCTATCGATAATGATCGATCTTCAGTAACTTTAGTGCATAAAGGCAATATTATGAAGTTTACCGAAGGAGCATTTCGAGATTGGGGTTATGAATTAGCCCGTACCTCCTTTAATGCTACTACCCTAGAAAAAGGACCTTGGTGTACTTTAGTAAATCCTAAAAATGGTCATGAGATTATCATTAAAGATTCTATTGCTGATAATTTTCTCCAGCAAATTTTACTTAACCCCGCAGATTATGATGTTATTGCTACATTAAATCTTAATGGAGACTATATCTCTGATGCGTTGGCTGCTCAAGTAGGTGGAATTGGTATTGCACCGGGTGCGAATATAGGAGATAAGGCAGCGGTTTTTGAAGCAACTCATGGTACTGCCCCAGAATACGCTGGTAAAAACCTGCTAAATCCAGGTAGCTTAATTCTTTCTGCAGAAATGATGTTACGTCATTTAAGTTGGAGTGAAGCGGCAGATTTAATTATTCAAGGAATATCTGGAGCAATTCAGGGCAAAAAGGTAACTATTGATTTTGCTCGTTTAATGGAAGGTTCGACTCAAGTTTCCTGTTCTGAATTTGGGGAAGAAGTTATTCGGCGGATGTAGTTAAGCTAAAATTCTATCTAGAAAAATTAACTAACCATCTACGATTTGTATTATATATGATACCTACTTATCTTAATGAATGTTTTCTTTACCTTCGATGTTGAAGTTTGGTGTAATAGCTGGAATAGCTTAGATCAAGATTTCCCTACCAGCTTTGACCGTTATATTTTTGGTCGCTCAGCTAAAGGAGAGTATGCACTGCCAAAAATTCTTGATACTCTTAGTAAATACGATCTGAAAGGTGTATTTTTCGTTGAACCTCTATTCGCTGCTCGTTTTGGTGTTGAATATCTTGCAAAGATTGTTACGTTAATTCAGAGCGCTGGTCAAGAGGTTCAACTTCATTTACATCCTGAATGGACTGATGAAGCACGTAATGCGTTACTTGAAGGTGTCACAAGTAAGCGTCAGCATCTTACCCAATATAACCTTGAAGAGCAACGAACTCTCATTCAACACGGTCTTCGTTTACTCCAAGAAGCTGGTTGTAATTTACCACTTGTTGCTTTTCGGGCAGGTAGTTTCTCTTGTAATAACGATACTTTCTCAGCAGTGGCTATGAATGGTCTAAAGTTTGATAGTAGTATCAATCCTCAAATGGAAACATCTCAACCAAGTAATATTGCACCTGTGTATGCAAATCCCTATGAGGTGTTTATGCACAATGGGTTAACTTTAATACCAATGAGTAGTTTTTATGATGGATACGGTCATCATAGGCATGCCCAGATTGGTGCCTGTAGTGCCCAAGAAATTACTCAAGCACTTGAAAATGCTGCACTTAAACAATGGCATACTTTTGTATTAATTGCTCATAATTTTGAGCTCATGGTGCCTAAACATAATACTCCCGATTTTTTTGTAGCACAGCGCTTTATTCACGTTTGTCGATTCCTAGATGCAAATCGATCTATTATGCCTACGGTGAATTTTGCTGATGTATCTACTTTTCCCGAACCCTGTAATATGCCTCTTCCTGTTGTAGGAAAAATAGCAACTACAAGGCGTTACATCGAGCAAGCCCTTCGTCGCTTACTCTAAAATTTATAAATAACTCTAAATTATATTTATGCGTACCTCGCTTTTTAAGCCTTTTTACCAATGGTATGGATGGATTTGCTTTAATTACGGAAGTTTAAGAGGATGGGTAAGGCACTTACTTACAACGGCTCAATTTTTACTTGGAGCGCTCGACTCATATACAAATATAAATCCGGGGTATAAAATTCAGCGCCTTGTATTTGTGTGTCTTGGCAATATTAACCGTAGTGCATTTGCTCAAGTAGTTGGAGAATCTAAAGGACTGTCCTGTGTTTCCTTAGGATTAGCTACAGAAACTGGAGTGCCTGCTTATAAAAAAGCGGTAGCAACAGCTTCTATTATGGGGATAGATTTAACCAAGCATACTGCTACTGATTTCATGGATCATGAACAAAACCAATCTGATTTATATCTGGTTATGGAAGTTCGACATATAAACCGACTTATATCGCTTGGCATTCCTCGTAAGCAAATTATATTACTTGGTGCTTGGTCAGCCCCAAAGCGTATTCATCTTCACGATCCTCATACTCTATCTGATAATTATTTTTATAGCTGTTTTACCCTAATTCGCTCTGCAGTGGAACGTTTGGCAATTCAATTAAATAACTCTAACCATCTCTACGTACAATCACCTTATATACCGTTAAAATGAGTACACCTTATTATAGTAATTTTCCACCATGTATTGTGTTTGGAATTGATCTCCAAATTGGATTGCACATTATTCGTGAACTTGGGCAGGCAGGAATCCGAGTCATCGGTATTGCAAATAATCCTAATGATATTGGACTACGTTCGCGCTGGCTAACAGAAGGTCATGTAATTCAGCAACCGCATAGCGAAGCTCTTTTAGAGCTATTACGCACACTAGGGAATGTGTATGGTCGTTGTCCTTTAATCGCAGCTTCTGAAGACCATTTATTATGGCTTGCTCAATGTCCTACATCTGAGTTAGGGCTAATTCATCCTGTCTTACCTTCAGCCACTGCATTGCAAGCTGTAATTAATAAAGAGCAGACACTAGAGCTAGCCACTAAAGTGGGCATACGAATACCGTATACTTGGCAGCCAATAAGTTTAGCGGATATCGATGATCATGTAGAAAAATTTCCAATTTCAGCTGTGTTAAAATGGAAAAACCCTCATATTGTAAGATCTACGCTTGAAAAATTTCAGCTATCAACACTTAAGTCAGAACATGTTGTTACAACTTCTGATTTACGTAAGGCATTATTGCGTTACTCAGATTTAGGTCAGTGGCCCATGGTTCAAGAGTATTGCCCTGGGTATGGTTTAGGCCAATTCTTCTTTATAAAAAATCACCACGCAATACGCCGCTTCCAGCATATGAGACTTGCTGAATGGCCACCAGAAGGAGGGTATTCAACTGTTTGTACTGGATTATCTCTGAATAAGCATGCTGATTTACAAGAGCGATCAATTGCTCTACTGAATTTGATTGATTGGGAAGGGGTTGCTATGGTGGAATACCGCTATGATCCACTTACAAATCGTTCATGGTTAATGGAAATTAATGGTCGATTCTGGGGTAGTTTTCCACTTGCAAGCCAAAGTGGAGCAAGTTTTGCATTGATTACCTATTTAGATGCGATTGGAGAGAAATTACCCAAGCTGCCTCCAGTGAAAACTAATTTACGAGCACGAATGGTATTTACAGAATTAAAACGCCTTTGGCGGATTTGTATCCAGCCTGATCGCGTTTCTGATCCTGCATTTCAGCGTAAACCATTTGCTGAGATAGCACGTTTTTTCGCTGATTTTTTTAGGATAAATGTTCGCTATTACGTATGGTCTTGGCGTGATCCACTCCCATTTTTACAAGACTTATTTAATATGTTTTGGAATCGATTGAGATAAAATTAAGTTTGTAATGGCTATTCTGAATTAGCTAATTATCGATAAGCTTAATTTTCGGCGCAATACGCCCCCTATTTGAAAATCTTTAGCAAGAATTACTCGGATATCCTATTTTAAGGTTTAAAAAAAATTATCCAATCCAGATCAACTCTAAACTTTTCTATCTCAACTCTCTGAAACGAACACGACTTAAATTAGCCATAATTAGGAAAAAAAATTTAAGCAAAGCACTAATGATTTCTATGAAGAAAACCAAAATACTGCTCTCATATTTTGGGTATTTTAATTGCGGTACGGGAAGATAAAAAATAAACTGGCTATCTCAATGATTTTAATGCAATAGCCCAGCGATGTAACTCATCGAGTACAGCTTTAGCTGAATGATCTATACGATCATTAGTTTGAAATTTATCATCGCTAATCAGTGTATTTACCATAGGAATACTTACCCCTTCAGGGATGGGCATCATTTTTAATGTAGTTGCTTGTAAGCGAGCAGCTTGTGCTGCACGTAAGCCACCTGAAGTTCCTCCATAGCTCACAAAACTACAAGGTTTATAATTCCACTCTTGATAGACATAATTAAAAGCATTAATTAATGCAGGAGTTGGTGAATAATTATATTCAGGCGCGACAAACACATAGGCATCAGCCTTTTCTACACTTTGACTCCAGGTTTTAGTGTGTTGGTGTTTATAGTTTTTATTTCTTGGATGATCGAATTCATCATAAATAGGTAATTTAAACTCAGCTAAATCTACTAGTTCAACAGTAAAATCACTATTTTTCTTAGCATACTCCACAAACCAATGAGCTATCTTAGAACCTATTCGACCTGGGCGTGTACTTGCAATAATTACCTGTAAATGTAATGACATACTTTTTCTCTATATCTTATCCTAAAAAATGTTTATTTATAAATACTTATTATATATAAATAAGAGAATAAAGAAAAAGCCCAACACAAGGGCTTTTCTAAAAAAGAAGATTGTAAGAGGTAATTTAAAATTGGTTTTATACTAGGTTACTTAAAATAGTAGAGCACTCTATTAATGTAATTAATGAATGCACTGGGGTAAGGCTTTATAGCCGATTCTTGCATTATTTAAATTATAGAAATTTGACTACCGTTATATAGATAGAAACTATAACAATGCGGAACCATCCAAGTATCCTACTCAGAAATTGAAGAAGAAATCATTCAGTAGATATGATTAAAAATGAGGAATTTAGACTTTTTCTATCTCAACTCTCTGAAACAAATACAACTTTAGATTCCTTTACTGATTTTGAAAAAGTAAGGAGAAATATAGAAAAAGTCTCAATAAAGCTAAATCAATTAAATTATTTAATTGGTAAAGAAAGTTTAGAAGAAGCAATTCATGACCTATATGAAGAAAACCCGAAAGCTTTTCAAGTTTTAGATATTTTAATTGCAGTACGGAAAGATAAAAAAACTAGGATTTTAGATAAAGATCAAATTGTTTTTCTCGATTATTACTTTTCCTCTCCACAGCTTATTCTAGAGTACTTCGAAAAAACAGGGCTAGCTGAAATTTTTAGAAATAAAGAAATTACTAATTTAGTTGATTACGTATTTGGTATTGAAGTGGGGTTGGATACTAACGCTAGAAAAAATAGGGGTGGAGAGAGCATGTCAAAAACTATTTCTCAACACTTTGAATCAGTGGGTATTACTTATAGAAAAGAGGTGAGTAGCACTACATTTCCTGAAATAATTAGTTTAGGTGCTGATGTAAAACGATTTGATTTTGTCATTGATATAAAAAGAAAGACATACCTTATTGAAGCTAATTACTATAATACAGGGGGTTCTAAACTCAATGAGGTTGCCAGATCCTATATTGAAATTGCATCTAAAATTCAACCATATTCAAACTATGAATTTGTTTGGATCACTGATGGGCAAGGCTGGCTATCAGCAAAAAATAAATTAGAAGAAGCCTATTACGCTATTCCAAGCATATATAACTTAGTCACCTTAAAAGAATTTATTGAAAATATCCAAAAGGAACTTTCCTAGATTATTTATCTTTTAAATAATTACTTAATGATCACACCTTATTTTGTATCCCAAGATAAAAATTTTTCCCTCTTACAAGGGGATAGCATGAAATTATTGCCTCAGCTTGATCGTAAATTTGATATGGTGTTTGCCGATCCCCCTTACTTTTTATCTAATGATGGCTTATCCATTCAAAGTGGGCAAATTGTAAGCGTCAATAAAGGAAGATGGGATAAATTCTGCGGTATCGATCATATGAATGAATTTAACCGTACTTGGCTTTCATTGGTTCGAGAAAAAATGAATGAGAACGCTACCATTTGGATTAGTGGCACCGTCCACAATATTTTCTCAGTAGGGCAAAGGCTAACCGAGCTAGGCTTTAAAATCCTAAATATTATTACCTGGGAGAAAACTAATCCTCCCCCTAATTTTTCCTGCCGTTATTTTACTCATTCTACTGAGCAGGTAATTTGGGCAAGAAAAAACGAAAAAATTCCCCATTGTTTTAACTATGAATTGGTGAAAAAAATCAATGGGAATAAGCAAATGAAAGATGTTTGGAAATTACCTGCGATTGCCCCTTGGGAAAAATCTTGCGGTAAACATCCTACCCAAAAACCGTTATCCTTGCTAACAAGATTAATTTTAGCCTCCACTAAACCAAATGCTTGGATACTCGATCCCTTTGCTGGAAGTTCAACCACAGGAGTTGCAGCAAATTTAATCAATAGACAATTCATAGGGATTGAGCAAGAAGATTCTTATTTAGAAATCAGTAAAAGCAGAAAGCTAGAAATTGAAAACCTACAAACTGCAGTAGATTATCGGCAAAAACTAGCAGGATTTAGTCATAAAAAAGAGTTAGAGCAATATCTATTGGAAGAGTTAAATTCTAATAGTGATATTCAGTAAAATCCTAGCACTAACCATAAGATAGATTGGTTAATATCTTTTTTAGAGTGAACAACATAAGTAGTTTGCTACTCTATATGAGCAATAAATATTAATTAACGATAAGTAGTTTTCTATTTCTAGATTCCTGCCTTGTCTGTATGGTGTTAAATATATAGGCATTGCTCTATCTATTATAAATGCAATTGCTTATGTTCATAATATAAGCTAATACTTTAATTGATGCGATTTGTAAAATACTTAATAAGGAAGTTAGCTTTTTTTTTTACTGAGAAAATTAGCTCTTCTTGCAACCACTATGGCTGTAGGGTTTATCGCTATAGAGTTGTTTACAAACCTTTACTCAATTACTAAAACTTATCCAGTCTCTCCAGAGTGGAGGGAAATTACCAGAAGTGCCCAAAGAGATATTTACCATGGAACCGATAGAGGTAATCCATATAATGTAGTATTTGGTCATGGAAGATATGGCAGTTCAAGAAAGCCTATTACCAATATGACTCTATCTGAGGTAGCTCAATTTGGTAGGAAAGTACTCATCCCTAATACTAAGGGAAGGATTAATGCAGTAGATAGTAAAGGTAACCCTTTGGGCACTTCAGCAGTAGGTGCTTACCAACTTATTCAATCAAATTTAGACAAAAAAAATTCAATTGCTGAAAGAGTTTTAAAGCCTGCCTATGGGGAAAATTGGCGAAGAGCTAAATTTACTCCTGAAATACAAGAACGACTCGCAAAAGCACTTTATGAAATAAATAAGACAGGCATAGATTTACACTTTATGTGGCGAGGGTTACCTAAACTAGGGGTAGGTCGATTTTCTAATGTCCCATGGGAAAAGGCACGGCTATATATCTTAAAAGGAGAGATTGGAAACAGGCAATTTGAGAAAAACAAGGGTATGTTAAAAAATATTCCTCCTTTAAGAAAGCTAGAAAAAATAGAGAATCACACTTTAGCCAGTACTGTCCAAAATACCTTCCCTAAAAAATAAATATTAAGTTTAGAAAAAACCCTACTTCTTAATTTTTATCTTCACAATAAGTGAAGCCTTGCCTTGCTCAGGTACAGAAATGTGCCAAAAAATACGATTCGCCATTCCTTGCTGATGGGGATAATTCTCAGAGAGGATTTCTCGAGAATCTAGATCTGGAATAAACTCCACTATTTTTACTTCAATAGGTTTTTCCTTCTGGTTATATAGTGTAATTTCAGTCGTTTCAAAAATATAATTTTCTACCTTAGAATCAACTCCCTGCTTTTTCTCAGCCGTAATATCAAAAGCATGACCTAAATTTAAGGTAACTAAACTATTCTCTGGCGTATGGTTTATTAGATCTTCGCCAATAAATTGAAGATGACCTTCAGAGTCTGGCTGATAAAATTGCATAACACCTACAGGTAATGGTATCCCTAGTCCTAATTTCTTACTATTTTCAAAATTAAAGTAGGAAATCACAGGAAGTTTTTGAGTCGTAGTAGCTTGAAAATCATAAAACCGAGGAGAATCGCTATGGATTTCGTAACTGACATGTCCAGAAATTTTCTGGGTATCAAATAAAGGAATCTGTTTTGTTTGGTTATTTTTAAGGGTAACTGCTTGAGGTAATGTATAGAGGTGATAATCTGAAAGTGGCTCTTCTCGAGGAGAAATAGAATCTGTTTTAGCTAGTGCTAGCATCCGCATTTGAGGTTTTTCATACTGGCTTACAGCTGGTAAATGATGAATATCCCCAGCAACCAGTTGTACTTGAGAATCCGAATAATCCATTCCAGACTGATTGGTAATATTTGTTCTACCCGTCAGCATAAGCTGGTTTCCTTCTTGATTTAACTGAGCAATATAATTTGTGTTCCAGCTTAAACCATGGGATAAATAATTAAGTGAAATAGATTGCTTTTCTGATTCTTGCGCATCAATACTAACAGTGAGGGTAGGGTAGTTTTTTAGTGTTTTTGGGATTCTTGGATAGATCAACCGATTTGAAGAAATACCCGTTTCTATATGCCCGTCTTCAAAACTTAAAATGACCTCTCCATAATTATCACTTATTCCAAATAGGACAGCTTCTCGCTTTTCAGCTTCAGAATTTTGGGAGTCAATCACTTCTATCTTTTTGCCTAGATAATGAAGTAATAAATTTTGCGTATTAAGTAAATTTTCGTCATAACTGTGTTCAATCACTTTAAATTTTTGTGATTGAGGAGGAGTGCTAACTAGCATTGCTGATTCAGGCTGGATACTTGGACTAATATCTACAAAAGTAAGGACATTGTTTCCTTTCTCTAAAGATACTTGTCGTTGATCCCTAACTAAAGCAATATCCTTATTATAGATAGTGATAAAGAGTTTTTCCCGATCTGTTTTAGTGATTTCCACGCTCTGCCCACTTAAGCTTAAAAATAAAAGAATAAAAAAAATAAAATATTTGATAGGATTTTTCATCTTTATAAGTTTAACGGAAAAAACTCAAAATAAAAAAAATCCTTGGTCAAAAGACCAAGGATAAAATGGGGTTGTGGGTAGTTTATATTTAAGCGGTCACTGTAATTTTACGCACTTGAGACTGTTGATTTTTTGGTATCACTAACTCAAGCACTCCATTTTCAGACCTAGCACTCACTTTTTCTATATCTACTGTATTAGGTAACGTAAAGCGGCGTAAAAATGAACCACTCGAACGCTCAGCACGGCGATAACCCTGTTGTTCTTCGCTATGGAAAGTTTTACGTTGCCCTTTTAAGGTTAATACTCCATTATCTAAAGTAATTTCAATATCTTGAGGTTCTACTCCGGGCACATCCGCATAAATCACAAAGCGATCCACATCTTCTTTTACATCTACTGCAGGTAGCCAATCACCACTAGCAAATTCCGCACTATCTTGAGTGGGTTGCCCCCAAGCAGGGCTAGCATCAAACAAGCGGTTTACTTCTCGTTGTAATTGATTCAAGGTATAAAAAGGTGCATAATATTTAGACATATTTATCTTACTCTCATATCTAAGGTTGTTTATCTAAGTTAAATTCTTTGTGGGGTGGCAGCCCCTTCTTAGTTATAGATATGGGGGTAGTTAAAATTATTTCAAGGGTTTTATAACTTATTTTTAATTTTTTCTATTTCTTCGCCCACTTCAAGCCAATCTCCCTCTAAGCCTGAGTGCTTTTCTTTTAGTTCTGCTTGTTTGATTAATAACCCTTTCAAATATTCTTTTTGCTGCGGATTTTGATATAGATTAGAATCAGCAAGAATTTGATTAAGCCCTTTTTGTTCCTTTGCTAATTTTTCTAACGATAATTCCAGAGCTTTTAATTTTTTTTGTAGCGGTTGTAGGGTAAGCCGTTGATTAGCTTCTTCTCGTTTTTGATCTTTACGATTAATGGAACTAATACTGCCTTTGGTTTTATTTTCATTAGCACCTACAGATTTCTTATTTAACCAATCTTGATAATCTTCTAAATCCCCATCAAATGGAGATACTTTATGATCGGCAACTAGCCATAACCCATCCGTAGTACTTCGCAGTAAATAGCGATTATGGGAAACAATCACCATGGCACCCTCAAACTCTTGTAGGGCATTAATCAACGCCTGCTGCATCTCTAAATCTAAGTGATTAGTCGGTTCATCCAGCAGTAACAAATTGGGTCGTTGATATACAATAAGTGCTAAAGCTAGCCTTGCTTTTTCCCCACCAGAGAAGGATTGGATAGGTGCTAGTGCTTGATCTCCTTGAAAGTTAAAACCACCTAAGAAGTTTCGCCCCTCTTTTTCCGATAGGGTTGCATTTAGTTTTTGTAAATGTTGTAAGGGACTTTGATCAAAATAAAGCTGCTCTAGTTGATGTTGAGCAAAATAGCCGATTTTTAAATCTTGGGCTTGGGTTAAAGTGCCCGTTTTTGGTGCAAGCACTCCAGCGAGTAATTTAATTAAGGTAGATTTTCCTGCCCCATTAGGACCAAGCAGCCCAATCCGATCCCCAGGCATTAGGTTAAAATTAACTTGGGTTAAAATTTCTTGTTGCCCGTAGCCTATAATGACTTGCCCTAGATTTAACAAAGGGGTAGGGAGTTTTTCTGGTGAACGAAAAGTAAAGGTAAAAGGAGAATGGCTATGAATAGGGGCTAACTGTGCCATTCGCTCAAGTGCTTTAATTCGGCTTTGTGCTTGGCGTGCTTTAGTGGCTTTTGCTCGAAATCTATCTACAAAACTTTGGATATGAGCAATATTTTTTTGTTGCCTTTCATAATTTGCCTGCTGTTGCATCAGTTGAGCATTTCGCTGGGTTTCAAAGCTCTCGTAATTACCTTGATAGTAATTAATCGTATTTTGCTCTATATGGGCAATATGGGTGATGCTATGATCCAATAACTCTCGATCGTGGGAAATCAGCAATAAAGTGCCCGGATAATCCTTAAGCCAGCCTTCTAACCAAATCACTGCATCTAAATCTAAGTGGTTGGTAGGCTCATCCAAAAGCAATAAATCAGATCGGCACATCAAAGCTTGGGCTAAATTAAGCCGCATTCGCCAGCCTCCAGAAAAATAGGAAACAGGCTGGGATTCTTGAGCTACGCTAAAGCCTAGGCCGTGCATAAGTTTTGCTGCTCTTGCTGTAGCCGTATACCCTCCAATGGCGTCTATTTGTCCGTGTAGTTCCCCTTGCAGGTTACCGTTATTATTTTTTTCTGCTTCTAATAGTTTTTTTTGCAAAGTTTGAAGCTCCTGATCCCCCTCTAATACATATTCCAAAGCTGGGGTTACCACTTGAGGAGTTTCTTGAGCCACATGGGCTAATATCCACTGGGTAGGATAAGTAAGAGCACCTTGATCCGACTGAAGATGGCCTAAAATTAAACTAAAAAGGCTAGATTTACCACAACCATTGGCACCAATGAGTCCTACTTTCTGACCGGGATAAATAGCTAAATTAACTTGGCACCAATGAGTCCTACTTTCTGACCGGGATAAATAGCTAAATTAACTTGATCAAAGAGCAGTTTTTGTCCTTGTCGTAAAGAAATATCTTGAAGTTGCAACATAAGAAAAATTAAATAGGGATAGATTTAAGCCCTAAGATACCACTATCTAAAGGAAAGAAATTACATTCTTGCCTTATGAAGGGAGGGAAGATCTAGATTATAAATAGTTAGAAAAAAGTAGCTATTCGGGATTTATCTACGCTTAAAAACTGACATTTTTTATAACACTTTTGAGAAGGCACAAGGGCTACCCGGGTAGATAGGGCATGTAATGCAATATTGTGTAACATCTCACTAATCGTAGTACAACAATCGGTTAGGATTGATATTTTATATTTTTCTGCAGATTTTGAAAGTGCAGTATGGGTGATACAATTTTGAGTCATCATACCGCAAATCAATAATTCATCTGCTCTAAATCCGTTTAATATATCTAAAAGCGTAGTTTTTTCAAAACTATCTGCAAATTCTTTAATAACAATTTTAGCATTGGGTGCTACAGCAAGAATCTCAGAATGAATTTCAGCACCTTGTGTACCCTTATTAAAAAAAGGGGCAATCCCTAAGCTACTGTTCGCAATGTGCTGAATCAAAATGACAGGAATATTTTCTTCCTTAGCCTGCTTGATGGTTTGTACGATATTTTTAAGCACTCCATCTGTATTCCAGAGGGGAAATAACCCATCTGGAAAGTAATCATTTTGTAAATCAATCACTAAAAGTATTTTATTCATTTGAATCTCTCCTTCTGCCCAAGATAAATAGCTAGATCAGCTCGATCAAAGAGCAGTTTTTGTCCTTGCCGTAAAGAAATATCTTGAAGTTGCAACATACTTAGGGGAAATTATTTATATAACCTGTTGAGAAGATGTATGGGAAATTCGATGAAGCAGGTTATGTAATGTAGTGTCGTGCGAGGACGATATATCATCAACAATAGTACTGCAATCGGTTAGGATTGTAATTTTATATTTTTCTGCAGATTTATAAAATTCAATGTAATGCATACAGCTTTGCTTCATCGTACCGCAAAGTAATACTTCCTCTGTTTGAAACATAGTTAATAGCTCTAACAGCATAGTATTTTTCAAGCTATCTTCAAATGCTTCAAACTCTTCTAATACAACCCGTGCATCTGGTATTACAGTAATAAGCTCAGTATTTTTCGTATCTTTTTTAAAAAAAGGTAATATCTCTAAGCAGCATGCTGAATTAAAATAACAGGAATACCCTTTTCTTTAGCTCGTATAATCGTTTGTATAATGCTCTTAGCAATCTTATCGCTAGTCCCTTCAAAAGGGATTAACCCATTTGGAAAATAATGATTATGTAAATCAATCACTAATAATGCTTTATTCATTGGAGTACCCTCACTAATAAGCTTATAAAGTCTGTAACGTAAATTACGTTTATGCTCTTCTTATATAAGGATATTTATATATTTTATATTTATAGTATAAATGATAAATAAATGCTCACTTAAACACGGAGTAGAACAAATGACGGATAAAGTTGTTAAATCTAAAGCAGAATGGCAAACGCAGTTGACTCCAGAGCAGTATCATATTGCCCGAGAAAAAGCTACTGAGCCCCCATTCACCGGTAAATACTATCATCATCACAAAACAGGAACCTATCACTGTATTTGTTGTGGTAATGCTTTATTTAGTTCAGAGCAAAAATATGAATCTGGCAGTGGATGGCCTAGTTTTTGGGATCCTATTCATACTACGGCTTTAACTGAGCATACAGATCATAGTCATGGAATGAAGCGAGTAGAAGTAGTCTGTGCCCGTTGTGATGCACATCTAGGTCATATGTTTAACGATGGTCCTGATCCGACCGGACTAAGATATTGTATTAATTCTGCTTCCCTAGATTTTAAAACCGACTCTTAAGTGAATCCTATTCTTATCCCAGCTATCGTTATTTTTCTAGGGGGATTACTCACCAGCTGTACTCAAGATTCTCAGCACCACTTGATTCAGTTTGGCGGATCCACTATGGGTACGGGCTACACCATAAAAGTAGTAGATCTTCCCTCAAACCTTAATCCTGAGAATTTAGTCAATGAAATTACCCAACAATTAACAGCGGTTAATCATTTATTATCCACCTACCAAGCCGATTCAGAACTCTCTCAATTTAATCAGAACTCAAGCACGGATTGGATCCCTGTATCTTCTCCCTTAGTGACTGTGATTAAAAAAGCCCAAGAAATTAGCAAACTTACTCAAGGGGCATTTGATATTACGGTAGGTGCTTTAGTGAATCTTTGGGGATTTGGTCCCGATATTCACTCACCTGCTATTCCAACGTTCGATCAAATTCAAGCAGCAAAGCAAAAAGTAAACTTTGAATTACTGGATATTAGGAATTCTCCCCCTGCGTTAAAAAAAGCACAGGCAGATATGTATCTTGATCTCTCTGGGATTGGCAAAGGCTATGGGGTAGATCAAATTGCAGAATTACTAGAGTCTAAAAATATCCATAATTATCTGGTAGATATTGGGGGAGAAGAGCGAATTAAGGGGCACAATGGTAAAGGCAAGCCATGGAAAATTGCGATTCAATATCCTAGATCAGGAATCCCTAAAGCTGCTTACACCCTTGAGTGCACTTCAGGAGCCATTGCCACCTCTGGGGATTATCAAAATTATTTTGATTATAAAGACAGTCGCTATGGGCATATTATTAACCCAGAAACCGGCTGGCCTACGCTTTATCAATCTGCCTCAGTCACGGTGTTGAGTACTACTGCTATGGAAGCCGATGCACTCGCTACCGGGCTTTATGTCTTAGGAATAGAAAAAGGGCTTGCGTTTGCAGAAATATATCCTACTGCTGTATTATTTTTACTCCAATCAGAACAAGGTCTAAAACAACAAGCCAGTAGTTATTTTCCGTAGCTATTAAAATAATAAGAGGATATAAAATACTTTACATTAAAAAATAAAAGATATGAGTGCAAGGCAGCCAATAAATAGACTCACTATTAAGGGGTTTAAATCCATTAAAACCCTTGAGCAATTTGAATTAAAAAATCTTAATGTACTTATTGGTGCCAATGGATCTGGGTAAAGTAATTTTGTTTCATATTTTCGAATGCTGGGAGAAATGGTTGAGGAACGGCTACAAGTATGGACAAGCAAGCAAGGATCTGCAGATCGGATTTTAAGCTTTGGGATTAAAGAGACTAACAAACTTGAGTCATTTGTTGAGTTTGGGTTAAATGGCTATCGATTTGAGTTAGAACTAACAGATGAAGGTAGCTTTTACTTTGCTAACGAACAGTTATTTTTTACTGGCTTTTATTATAATGAAATGTGGATTTCATTAGATTCTGGTCATAAAGAGGTAAAGCTAAAAGAAATAAATTTAAAACGAGAATTAAAGACTGATACTGAAAATAATATAGCCCATTATTGCTATAGTTCTATTTCAAGCTGGAAAGTATTTCATTTTCACGATACCAGCAATACTGCTGGGGTAAGGCGTGATTGTGCCGTCCATGATAATGAATATCTACGCCCTGATGCGGCTAATCTTGCCGCTTATCTCTATTGGCTTTCTAAAGAAAAGCCTGAAACTTTAGATCAGATTCGTAAAATCATCCGTCTTGCTCTTCCTTTTTTTGATGATTTTATTTTCAAACCTGAAAAAAAAGAAACAGGAGAAGCATTTATTTGGCTACTTTGGAAATAAAAAGACAGTGATTACCCCTTTCATCCTAGCCAACTCTCCGATGGCTCTATTCGTTTTATTTGCTTAACTACGGCACTGCTCCAACCTGATCCTCCAGCGACTATCATTATTGATGAGCCTGAATTAGGCTTACATCCCTACGCTATTATACTATTGGGTGCTCTTTTAAAATCAGCTGCTACTCGAATGCAAGTCATTATTTCCACCCAATCAGTGCCTTTAGTCAATGAATGCTCTATTGATGATTTAATCATTGTGGAGCGAGAAGAGGGTGGCAGCGTATTTAGGCGACATAAAGAAGAGGATTTTAAAATTTGGCTTGAAGAATATTCTGTTGGGGAATTGTGGGAGAAGAATATTCTTGGGGGAAAACCCTATTAATGACTCGAATTCATATTATCTGTGAAGGGCAAACAGAAGAATCCTTTGTAAAAGAAATATTAATGCCTTTCTTTAATCATCAAGGTATTTCTCTTTTTCCTCGCTTGCTTGGTAAACCGGGGCATAAGGGTGGAAATGTTAAATTTGAGCGATTATACACTGATATAAGAGGATATTTGTTATCCGATAGAAAATGCTACGTTACAACTTTTTTTGATTTTTATGGACTACCTGAAAAGTTTCCTGGTAAAAAAGAAGCAGTTACAAAAAGTGGAGTAGCAGAAAAATCGAAATGTTTATTGGATCATTTACGGAAAGCACTAGAGGAAAAATTAGATAAAGAACCTCTTAGGAGATTTATTCTTTATGTGCAAATGTATGAGTTTGAAGGATTACTATTTAGCGATCCTGAAAAATTAGCACAAGGAATTAATTGTAGTAATCTGATTAATAATTTTCAAAAGATTAGAAAAGAATTTTCTTCTCCTGAAGAAATAAACAATAGCTCAAATACTGCACCTAGTAAGCAAATTAAAAAACTCTATCCTGCTTATGGAAAGCCCACCGATGGATTATCTGCTGCAATAGAAATAGGGATAGATACCATAAGAAAAGAATGCTCTCTATTTAACCAATGGTTAGAGCGTTTGGAAAAACTTACGCCAATCCTATCAGAAAATCAAGCGATTTTTTGCTGAGGGTTAAAGGCTTCTTTTAGTACTGCTTGCATCAGGTTTTCCGCATAGGTTTGATTTTGCTTGGTTTGGGTTTCTAGCTCATCGCACAAAGTAAGGAGTTGTTCTACTTTGGTGACAATCACTTGTTGTTCTAGGAGTGGGGGGAGTGGGAACGGTAGCAATTTTATACTATCTCTTGAAATATTTTTCATCGATGGGCTAGTACCCGTAGAAATAGAAATATAGTAATTCCTAGAATATTCACTATTGTTAAAGAAATTTGCGAACCTAATATTTAGGAGTTTTGAAAATTTAACTCTTAATGTTTTATCATTTAAAAGAA
This sequence comes from Candidatus Nitrosacidococcus sp. I8, assembly GCF_945836005.1. Lineage (NCBI taxonomy): Bacteria > Pseudomonadati > Pseudomonadota > Gammaproteobacteria > Chromatiales > Chromatiaceae > Candidatus Nitrosacidicoccus > Candidatus Nitrosacidicoccus urinae. The sequence goes on from NZ_OX241534.1 coordinate 453,547, forward strand.
GTTTTTCACGAACTTTCTCAACGATTACACTCTTAGCAACTAATTCTTTAGTATTTGCACGTGTCATAATAAAATCGCCAGTTCTAACTTCTTTTTCAATAAAGGGGGTAATACTTGGATGTAATTTCTTATTTTCTTCCTCTTGAAAAATCCCCCATGAGATTGCACTAATCTTTAATACTCCCCATTCATTTTAGACATACTGGACTATGCCCAGCTTCTATTTCTAACATCGAATCACCATAGAAGCACCACGTCCACCCTTCCGGCAGTGTAAATGGTTTTTCTTCATCGCTAATCGGGGGCAGAGGTTTTTGTTTTTTGATTTTTCCAGCCGCAATCAGTTGTTCTTTTTCAGCCGTAATTTTCTTTAACAGCTCGCTGGCAGGTTCAATATTAGGATTCTGGCTACGCCAATCCGCAGTAAGTTTACCTTCAATGGCTTCTTGTAAAATCTGCTGACGTAGTTTTTTAACTAGCGTTTGTTGATGTATGAGTTGGGATTTTAATAATTCTTTAAACTTATAAGTGTTTTTAAGCTTCTTGACCCAAAAATTTTGTAACCCAATATCAAAATAAGGAATTTTATATTCTTTAACCCTTTTTTGATTTATCGATTCTTTAGATGTTCCAGATTTTGTAGCAGCAACTAAATTTGATCGTAAAGAATTAAAAATAAAATGGTAAAAACTTAAATTAAGAGAGTATTTTTCTTTATTTTTAGGAGTGAGTATGTATCAAAGATCGCTAGTGATGAATTTTCCGTTTACATAATGCGTTCGTCCGAGTGATCCAGATGCTGCAGCAGCAAATATTAAAGCCTCACATTCGTGTGAATATTCATTGTGCGTTTTCCATTCCTCTGCTGCTGTTATAAAGTCATATTTACCTGCAATACATTTAGTACTTTGTAATTCACCTTTTTCTATATTAAATAATTCTCCTATTAAAATTGTTTGATGCACTACCCCAGCTCCTTCTTTAATTTTTCTAATAATTCATGACTTTGAGTTAAGGACTGTTGGATCAGGCTTAACAATTCCCCGCTGGTGTGTTGCTGTTCTACTTCCGGTCGGTGAGGATTTTTAATATCTAGGTTATAACCATTGGCTTGGATGGTTTTTATATCCACTTGCCAAGCCTGTTCATTGGCTTGCCGATGATTCCACCAGTGTTTTAGGGGTTCAAATTCTTTGGGCTGAATGGGTTTAGTTTTAGAATAGGCTTTATATCCTTCCGGGAGTGGATGTTCGTAATACCAAATGGTTTGGGTAGGCTCGCCTTTAGTGAAAAAGAGTAAATTGGTGGCTACTGAAGCGTAGGGCTAGAATACGGAATTAGGCAATCGCACGATGGTACGTAAGTTACATTCTTCTAATAATTTTTGACGAATTCGTTGTTTTACCCCATCGCCAGTCAATGATCCATCAGGTAGTACTACTGCAACTCGCCCATGGGGTTTGAGCAAATGAATCATCAGGATTAAAAATAAATCGGCGGATTCTTTGGTGCGATAGGTTTGGGGGAAGTTGTTTTCATTGTTGTTAGATACCACCCCACCAAAAGGAGGATTGGCAAGGATAATATCTACCCGATCTTGATGGCTGTATTCAGCTAGAGGTTGAGATAAAGAGTCTCTAGATTGAATTTGGGGAGCGATGATGTCATGTAAAATTAAATTAGTGTTTGCCAGCATGTAGGGCAGAGGTTTATATTCCCAGCCTTGTATATTCTGCCCGATAGCTTCGTGTTGGATAGGGGTATTGCATTGGGCTTTAGATAGTCAATGGTTGCGGTAAGAAACCCTCCTGTGCCACAAGCAGGATCTAACATCAGCTCGCCATGCTGGGGATTGATTATCTCTACCATAAATTGAGTAATGGCTCGGGGAGTATAAAATTCCCCCAACTGTCCGGTACTTTGTAATTCATTGAGAAAGTTTTCATAGATCTGACCAAAGAGGTGGAGATCTTTGCTGTTGTGAAAGTCAATTTGGTTGAGTTTGTTAATCACTTGGCGGAGATGTATCCCCGATTTCATGTAGTTATAGTTATTGGCAAACACTTCATGCACCAATAGGGCACGGGGGTGAGCCGTGGATAAGTCCAGATTAGCAAGGGTAGGGAACAGTTTTTGATCAATAAATTGAATCAGCGCATCACTGGTAATTCCCTCATCATTGTCTGCCCACTGAATTCAGGAGGAATAGGGGATAAGTAATTATCATCTACTAATTCTAGCTCTTCATCCTTAGCACTGAAGATTTTTAGAAAGAGCATCCAACCTAGTTGGAGGATACGTAGTTCATCGCTACCGGTACCTGTGTCTTGACGCATGATGTCCCGGGCTGATTTTACAATACTGGCAATGTTGGTCATAATTTTTATTGTTTTAAATTAAGCGACTTGATAAAGGGCGTGCTCTAATTGGGCAATAGCTTGTAAGTATTGAGGTTTACCACCAAAAAGATGAATAATCTCCATTGGCGTACCGAGCTGGTTAAATGGATTAATTTTAAGAATTTTCATATCTTCAATGGACTCAATGCCTTCATCGGCATATTTATTTAATAGGGCATCTAGTACTTTTCTGGCTTGCTCCCCGTATTGGGTGAATAAATCTCGTTTTTTTACTTGTTTTGCCCGTTCGGCACGAGTTAAGGGTGGCTGATCAAAAGCGGTATAGCAAATCATATCAAACAGATCCATTTCTTTGCCAATGGCTTCTTTTAAGTTATCTAAAATAATTCCTTGTTCCATGAGTTCATCAATGATGGCTTGTTTTTTATCTACACTGTGCCATTTGGTTAAAAATTGATCTAAAGATGGATAATGTTCCTTGACTTTAGCTTTGGTGTAATCTTTTAAGCTGCCAGTAATGAGTTTGCCATGGGAATCCATATACTGAATCCGTTCATGGAGTACTTGGACATTCACCCCATTGACATAGCATTTACCATAGGTGGCTGGAGAATCGGCAATCTCTCCATCGTTGATGATGGTAGGTTTTTCTGTTTTATCTATTTCATAAAAATTTGAAAACTGAATTTTTACCCCATCTTCATCAAGATCAAGTGCACTATTAGCTATTTCTTGTTCTGGAGTGTCAAACTCATCAGTTTGGTGCATTTCTTTAATCTGCACCGGATCTCCATCAAAATCTGGATCGGCAAATAAATCGGTAACTCGGCGAAAATCTAGAATAGTAAAAAAGGTTTTGCCAAAACCTTCATTAATTCGAGTGCCTCATCCAATAATCTGCTTAAATTCCGTCATGGAGCCAATGTTGCTCTCTAGCACAATGAGTTTACAGGTTTGAGCATCAATACCGGTGGTCATGAGTTTGGAGGTGGTGGCAATTACAGGGTAACGCTCTTCAGGATTAATAAAATTATCTAATTCTCGCTTGCCTTCTTCGTTATCTCCCGTGATTTGCATCACATATTTTGGGTTTTGCACCATAAGATCACTATTTGCGTTGGCTAGAGCAGTCCGCATCCGCCCAGCGTGCTCAATATCTACGCAAAATACAATGGTTTTGGCAAATCGATCTCCAGTTTTTGTGAAGTAGTCAGTGATTTTTTGAGCAATAATTTGGGTGCGTTCATCAATGACAAGGAATCGATCATAATCTTTTAGGTTGTAGATTCGATCTGCTACCAGTTGGTTATTTTTGTCCTTCTTTCCTGCTTCAGGTCGCCAACCATCTAGACCTATATTTAAACCTACTCGTATCACTTTATAAGGTGCTAAAAATCCATCTTGAATTCCTTGTTTGAGTGAATAGGTATAAATAGGATCGCCAAAGTATTCCGTACTAGAGATGGTTTTGGTTTCTTTAGGGGTTGCTGTAAGCCCAATATGAGTAGCAGAGCTGAAATATTCAAGGATTTTTCGCCAAGCACTGTCTTCATCGGCACTTCCCCGATGGCATTCATCAATCACAATGAGATCAAAAAAATGAGGGCTAAATTCACGAAAAGCATCGGTGTTTTCATCATAGCTAGTAAGCCCTTGATAAAGAGCAAGATAAATTTCATAGGATTTATCAATATTTTTATTTTGAATCACAGTCATTTTATCTTTAAAGTGTCGAAAATCTCCTCGTCGTGCTTGATCAATTAAGGCGTGGCGATCGGCTAAAAATAAGATTCGCTTTTTAATGCCAGCTTTCCATAGTCGGTAGATAATTTGAAAAGCAGTATAGGTTTTACCCGTACCAGTTGCCATGGTAAGTAAGATTCGCTGCTGACCTTTAGCAATAGCGGCTACGGTACGATTAATAGCAATTTGCTGATAGTAGCGTGGACTGCGTTTGGTGCCATCAAAGAAGTAATCTTGAGCAATAATATGCTCTTCTTCTAGGGTGGTAATCCTTTGGTAGCGTTGATAACGTTGCCAAAGTTGTTCGGGTGAAGGGAATTGATTTAAAGGAATTTCCCGCTCTATTTGTCCATAGGTTAGAGTTCGATCGTGTTCAAGGAAACTATCCCCATTGCTGCTATATACCATAGGAATATCTAAAATTCTGGCGTAATCTAGCCCTTGCTGAATCCCTGCATTAATAGAATGATTGTTGTTTTTGACTTCAATAATTGCTACTGGGATATTAGGTTTATAGTAAAGAATATAATCAGCTCGTTTTTGTTTGCCCCGGGTAGTTAAATTCCCTTTAACATAAATCCGTCCAGCAGTAAAACCAACTTCTTCCCTAATTTGTTTTTGGCAATCCCAGCCTGCTTGAATCAGTGCAGGCGTAATATATTTAGTGCAAATATCCCGTTCAGATAATTCTTTTTTATTAGTCATAGAGAGTCTAAACTTCTTGGTAAGAATGTAATGAGGCTAAAAATTCTACTTCTTAATTTTCTAAAATAACGGATTGTAAACTATCAAATTATTCAAACAACATACTATATTTATTGATCATATATAAACTATCAAAACCTATTAGATAGGGAGTATTTATGAAAGCTCTTGATCAAATCCAAACCATTATTATTGTGATGATGGAAAACCGCTCCTTTGATAATGTGCTTGGGCATTTGAGTATGCCTTGGTATGGTAATCGAAAAGATATCAATGGGTTAGTACATGCAGAGACAAACCCTAGCTATACAAACTTTTTAGATCACCGAGAATATCGACCTTTCCCTTTACAAGATGGTCCTTTACCTTATGATTTACCCCATAGTAGACCAATGGTATCTACCCAGCTTGCAAAAAAAGGAAATACATTTTCTATGAGCGGTTTTGTGGAGGCTTATTATTTGCAAACAAAAAGCAAAACGATAAATCCTCCTCCAATGGGGTTCCTTTCTCCGATAGATACACCTATGTCTAGTTTTCTTGCTAATCAATATGCAGTATGTGATAACTGGTTTGCTCCAGTGCCTGCCGATACTCAACCTAATCGTTCTGTTGCCTATAGTGGTTATGCTACCGTTGATGATACTAAATCTCGCCCTATTCCTATTGTTCCCGGCAGCTTTATTTTTGATTGGCTCAATGCTCATCATGTTAGCTGGCGTGTTTACCATAGTGGGTTTTCTTTTTTTACGTTATTTGACCGATTTGAGGATGTACTCGGATCAAATTTTCATAGTTTTAAAGATTTACCAGCGGATTGGGTTGAGGAATCTGTAGAGAAAATGCCGCAAGTTGTTTTTATTGAACCATCTTATACAGACTCACCTATTCATTTTGGTTGGATTCCTAATGATAATCACCCCCCTACACCTATAGGACCTGGGGAGCATTTCCTTAGGGAGGTTTATACTGCTTTAACCCATAATCCAGAAAAGTGGCAACGATCTTTGTTAATCGTTGCTTATGACGAACATGGGGGATTTTTTGATCATGTGCCCCCAAATATGATCCCCTCTCCAGTACCTGTTGAATCCCTTTACACTAACGCTTTTGAAAGTACTGGTCCTAGGGTTCCAGCTCTGTTTGTCTCTCCATGGATTCCATCTAATAAGGTCTACAAGGGTTTGATGGATCATACTTCCATATTACAATTCTTATCAGAGAAGTTTGCAGGTACTCCGGACTATAATGATGAGGTGAAGCGGCGTAAGGAATTAGGAATACAGAGTGCATCTCAAGTACTTACTTCAGATATTATTTCTCCGAGAATAGATGTTTCGCTACCACCTCAAGATACAATTCATAAATCATCTTTAATACCATCTATAATTAGTCCTAATACGGATAGCCAACATACTTTTTTCTCAGCAGCTAAAAGATTATTGGATCATGATTATCAGCGAGCAATTAAAAAATTTCCCGGACTCTCTTACTTGAAAAATTTGTAAAATGGTTAATTCTTGAAGTAATTTATCCAAGCATTCATATTTTTTATTAACATTCAATGAAACCAAAAATTTTACTTTGCATTAATTTTGATCAAACCCTGTTACTGGATGCAGAGCTAGAAAAATACCAATCTGCCCATAAATATTTACAGAATTTAGCTCAATATTCAGAAATTTTATTGACATATTTAACTGATCAATCTGTTGGATTAATTCAAAGTACCCTTGAAGATCATCAGATTCCTACACCTAATTTTTTGATTCAAAGCGAAAAATTAGAAATTTGCGAGATTGAAGATAAACATTGGAATCTAGTACAGGATTGGGGAAGTACGAAAGAAGTTAATAAAGTAACGGCTATACAATACTTGATAGAAAAAAACAGTCTTGATAAATATCAGGTGGTTTTTGTAGGTGGAGAGGAGAAAGATTTAGCTCTATTTACTCATTTTAAGAGTGTACTTGTTCGTAACGCTGATCTAGAGCTTCAGCAAGAAGTTTTAGATTCTTTGCCTCAAGGGGCGGAAGAAAACTTTTATATTGCTTGGGGTAGTTTTCTAGGATTAGATGGGAATTATAGTGCCGCTATTCTTGAAGGATTAGCCTATTTTTTTCCGCACACTAGGGCATGGATGGAAGTAGATCCAGAATCTTATCAAGATGGTGTGGCTTTACAAGCTTGTGCTATTTATCGCAGTTATAAGAAAGAGGGCAGTTATTTATATATAAAAAAGAAAGAGGATTTTTCTCAAGTACCAGAAAAATTAATGGAAATATTAGGGAAACTAAATTTTGTAATGGAGTTAGAACTACACCCTAATATTCCCTTAGCCCAAGGTAATCCTCAAGAGATTATCAATATCATTCGAGAGAAGGGATATTTCCTACAGATTCCTCAAAGTGAGTATCGAACTTCGTAGATGGAAATAGCAGATAAATCTACCATTATTTGTCCCCATTGTAGGCATCAGAAGACAGAAACCATGCCGACTAATGCCTGTTTATATTTCTATACTTGTGAAAAATGCAAGATTAGTTTAAAACCAAAATCAGAGGATTGTTGTGTATTTTGCAGTTATGGAGATATACCTTGCCCGCCTATTCAAAAAAAGCAGGCATCAAATCCTGCAAGCTTTTAATATTTTAAGTATTCGCTAAAAGTTTGAGTGGTACCGTCTTTATTGATCTGTAGTACTTTAAAAGGATCTTTTCTGTTACCCATTTCCATTCCGGGAGTACCAGTAGGCATTCTAGGTACGGTAAGACCGATAACACCTTCTGGTTTATCTATGAGTAATTTCTTAATATCATCAGCAGGTACATGACCTTCTATAGCATAACCTTCAACAATAGCAGTGTGACAAGAGGCTAGTTCTGGAGCAATATTCTGCTCCTGCTTAATGGCTTGAACATTATTGGTTTTAATTTCTTTTACAGTGAAGTTATTTTTTTCTAAATGCTTAATCCACTCTTCACAGCAACCACAACCTGGATCTCGATATACCGTGATATTAGATGGACCAAAGTAATCTACTTTTGATTTATCCCAAATACTATCTTTCCCATGAGCAGTGATAGCTAATGTAAACAGTAATATACTTAAACTGAGTTGATTAATTAATCCCATTAAATTGTTCCTCACTTTTAAATATCAATGGCATGTTTTTGCATTCGATAACATAAAGTATCTCTGCTTATTCCTAAAAGCCTTGCTGCTTTAGATCGATTACCTTGTGCTCTAGCAATGGCTTGATGAATTAGTTCAATTTCCACCTGATCTAAAGCTAACCCATTTTCTGGTAAGGTGATAATTGGGGCTTTTGTGGTGATAGAAGAATCTTTTCCTTGCATTTCAAAAGGTAGATTTTGCGGTTCAATTATCTTACCCGGTAGTAATACGACTATCCGTTCACAAAAATTTCGTAATTCTCGAATATTACCCGGCCAGTGATAGCTATTTAAAATACTTAAAGCAGTTTTGCTAAATTGAGGAGAGGCTAATTTATATTGCCTAGAAAAAAAATTACAAAAATGATGAATTAAAGGATTAATATCTTCTTTTCGTTCTCGCAAAGGAGGTATTGCTAAAGGTACCACATGAAGACGATAGTAGAGATCTTTGCGAAAACGCCCTTCCTCTACCCATTGATGTAGATCACAGTTTGTAGCTGCAATAATTCGCACATTACAATGGTGGGTATGAGTTTCTCCAATAGCCTGACATTCTCCAGATTCTAAAAAACGAAGTAATTTTGCTTGGATAGCAGGAGAGAGTTCATTGACTTCATCAAGGAATACCGTACCTCCTTCACTAGCACGTAAGCGTCCTAGATGATCATGAGTTGCTCCAGAAAATGCACCACGACGGTGACCAAAGAGTTCAGATTCAGCAAGCTCATCTGGCAGGGCTGCACAGTTAATTGCAGTAAAAACTTTATGGAATCGGTGGCTTTCAACATGAATAGCTTTGGCCATTAGCTCCTTACCGGTGCCAGTCTCTCCAATGATTAAAGCGGTAACATCTGTGGTAGCTACCATTTGTGTGCTACGTATTAATGCTTCAAAAGCAGGTGCACTGCCTATGAGCGCCTTAAACCCATTCATTTGACTACCTTTTTGTCTAGTAAAGTTAAACTACTCACTATTTTAATTATATACTAGTACAGTTTTTTAGATAGGATGGGTGAGTGAAAGTATTTTTTTTAGGAAAAACCGAAAGTTTATAGAATTTATTTTGGTTAGTAAAATAAAGAGTAGAGATAAATATTTCCTAAAGTTTCTTGTGCTAGCTTGTAATTTAGAGAAGCTAAGTGAACTATTGATTTTTATAGTTAGTTACTAGCGAGATCAAAATTAATTCTATTGGTAAGTATGGCTAGCATAACTTTTCTATGCTAGCCATATTTTTTGATTTAACTCATTAAAAATTGCACTGATTACCCAAAGTTTTACGCACTAAGTAAATTCCATCTAAATGAAAGGTATCGGTTACCCCACCTCCATCTACCTTTAAGGTTTTTCCTTGTTGTTTTTCGATTTGTCTTATTAAATCTTCAGGCCAATAAGAATCCATGCCCCCAACCAATTTACCTTTATGAGCTACTTTCGCTGGATCTAATTGAAGAATCATTCTCTCAAGATTGCCCCTATCAATTCGATAGTTAAAGTAGTGAACATCATGGAATTTATCTGTTCCTGGGATCATCTCTAACGATTTAAAAAATCCTTTTTGCTCTATCTCAGATTCGGTTTGATTCCAAGGCTGCTTAAAATATACGTCTAGTGCTAAGGCATTAGCATTACAGTGGAATAAAAACTGATACTCCTTATTTATACTTTCACCTAATACGGCAAGTTTGCTTCCGTCAGCAGTTTCAGCAGTAGGATTTTTAACTTCCCAAGCATAGCTATAAGTACTTACTAGGAAACAACATAGGCTCATTAATATTTTTTTCATTTATTTACTCCTAGTCATAATATAGACATCATTATTAAATTTATATAGAGTGCTATTTTTGGATAAAGGAATCAGTATAACATTTTATTTTTAAATAAAATTATAATAAAAATGATACCTTATTAGATTATAAGGTGTCTTAATTTAAAGAAGAATAGAGTAAAAGAGCTTATAAATTAAAAGAGGTTAAGAGCCAAATAATACGTTATTGGTCTTATCAAAAATTCAAGATGGGGGAATAGCAAGTAAGTTAATTACCGCCATAGCTATCATTAATAGTCCAGCCACATGGCGTAGATGTTTTAATTTGGCAAGATAGGTCATCCAAAGAGTAAAAATTCCAATACTCATGACAGTAGGTAGGGTTCCCATCCCAAAGGCAAGCATGGTCAGTGCACTTCGTGAACCGCTACCTGTAGTTGCGGCAACTGCCACAGCATTATAAACAAGTCCGCAAGGTAACCAGCCCCAGATTGTACCAAAGATAAACGCTTGCTTTAGGCTGCGTACTGGAATTAAGCGTCTTCCTAAAGGTTCTAATTTACGCCAAAGGGGTACTCCTAGTCGATCTACTTTGGCAAACCGTGGGAACCAGCCAGCGATATAAAGCCCTGTACCTAGCATAATTAATGAAGAAATTCCTTGTAGCACGCTATGGCCAGAGATACCGATTAACACTACCATATCATGACTAATTACACCTAAAAATCGAACCAATAAACCTGTAATGAGTCCCATGGTAGTGTAACTAGTAATTCGACCTAGGTTATAAGCAAAAATAAAAGGAATAAGGCGTTTTTTATTTTCCCGTACTTCCTTAGGAAGGCTTAAGGTTAGCGTACCTATAATTGCCCCACACATGGCAACGCAGTGAAGGGCACTGAGTAGCCCTAAGAAAAATGCAAAAAGAAAAGAAGTACCAAAAAGTGGGTTAAGTAAACTCACAGAAGTTTATAAGCTAGTAAAGTAAATAAATAGTTTTTTGTTTATATTTTAAAAGTATATAAAAGTTTAATAAGCTAATTACTCGTGTTTTTCTATAGCTATTTGTTATCTGTTAAGTTAATAAATAAAAATTTATTCTAAAACAATCTTCAGCTCTATACTAACTATTCGTGACTTCCAGAAAAAAGAGGATAAAAGAAGATAAAGCAATTGTAATTTTAGAGAATGTCTCTAAATCCTATAGTACTACAGCTGGAATACAACATACCTCTCTAAATATCTCTCAAGGGCAAATTACAGCTTTAATTGGTCCTAGTGGGTGTGGAAAATCCACTTTATTACGATTAATAGTTGGATTAATTACTCCAGATTCAGGGTGTATTTATTTTGAAGGTACTCAACTTACCCCAGAGAATATTTTAGCTCAGCGACAAAAAATGGGCTATGTGATTCAAGAAGGAGGGCTATTTCCTCACTATACAGCCCAAGAAAACATTGCACTGGTAGCAAATTATTTAAATTGGGATCAAAATAAGATAGATCAAAGACTAAGAGAACTTGTTGCACTTGCCCGATTTCCTGAAGATGCCTTAAAGCGATATCCTGTCCAACTCTCTGGGGGACAACGTCAACGAGTCGCATTGATGCGTGCTTTAATGTTAAACCCAGACTTATTACTGTTAGATGAACCTTTAGGTGCATTAGATCCATTAAACCGCTATGAAATGCAAGCTGAACTAAGAGAAATTTTTCAGTCCCTGCATAAAACAGTCATTCTTGTCACCCATGATATTGGGGAAGCTGCTTATTTTAGCGATCATATTCTCCTTTTAAGAGATGGAAAAATTATCCAAGAGGGTACAGTAATAGATTTCCTTGAAAACCCTGCTGATCCTTTCGTAAAACAATTTATCGAAGCGCAGCGATGTCCATTAGATTCTCATTCAAGCCACAACTGCTCATCTTCCTACTTTGGTATACAGCAATGCCCACTAAAAGATTACCATCCATAATTAAGGGTAGAAAATGGTCTAGAGTAGGGTGGGTTTTAATATTATGGATAGGTTTCTCTATTAGCTTTGCCGAGACTACGGTAACAGTAGGGGCAAAAAAATTTACAGAATCTATTGTCCTGGCCAATCTAGCCGCTCAATGGTTAAAAAATCAAGGAGTAAATACCCAGCTTAAAAAGTTAGGAGGATCCCAGGTGCTTTGGCGTGGGCTGCTAAATGGGGATATTGATATTTACCCAGATTATACTGGTACCTTAATCCACGAAATTTTTGCACAACAACATATCCAAGAAGGTGAGTTAGAGCAAATACTTGCGGAAAAAGGAGTTGGAATTACCAAACCTCTTGGATTTGATAATGCCTATGCACTAGGCATGGTGGGTAAAGCTGCAGAAGATCTTAATATTCGAAATATTTCCGATTTAATTCAGCACCCGGAGCTTACTTTAGGCTTCAGTAGTGAATTTATGGCAAGGGAAGATGGCTGGCCAAGGCTACAAACCTATTATCATTTACCTCAACAAAATGTTCGTGGCCTAGATCATGATCTTGCCTATCGAGCGCTGGATCAAAATGTCCTACAGGTTATTGATATATATGCTACAGATGCAGAGATCCAACACTATAAATTAGAAGTGTTAAATGATGATCTACACTATTTCCCCCATTATAAGGCTGTTTTTTTATATCGTTTAACACTGATTAAGCAATCACCTAAAATCGTTCATAGCTTAGAGCAGCTTACTGGAAAAATTAGCCAGCAGGCTATGATTGATATGAATAGTCAAGTAGAGCTAAATCATATTTCTGATTCTCAAGTAGCCGTTAATTTTTTAAAAAATAATTTTGGTACAGGAAATTATCAAATTACTCAGTCTACTTTTTGGCAACGGTTATATAACCGAACTTATGAACACTTAGTGTTAGTAGGAATTTCCTTAGGGGCAGCAATTATTGTGGCTATTCCTTTAGGAATCTTTGCAGCTTATCGCCCTAAGTTCGGGCATATTATCATAGGAATAGCTGGAATTATTCAAACTATTCCAGCACTGGCTATGCTTGTTGTCATGATACCTTTAGTTGGCGTAGGTGGACCACCGGCAATGATTGTTTTATTTTTATATAGTCTATTACCTATTCTCCGCAATACCCATACAGGACTGAAGAGTATTCCATTGCAAATTATAGAATCTGCTCAAGCATTAGGTCTGCCATCTAAAGCAAGATTACGCTTAGTAGAGCTGCCTATGGCAGCCCGTACTATTCTTGCAGGAATTAAAACATCAGCGGTCATTAATGTAGGTACTGCGACCCTAGGGGCATTAATTGGGGCAGGAGGTTATGGACAGCCTATCTTAACTGGGATTCGCCTTGATGATACTGGGCTTATCCTAGAAGGGGCGATTCCTTCAGCAATCCTCGCTTTATTAGTACAAGGGCTATTTACCTGGGCCGAACATCATATCGTATCTGATGGATTGTCTTGATTAAGCTTATGACTTAAACATAGCCGCATCAATAACAGACCAGATATGAATAATCCAGCCGAGCATAAAAAACCATAAAATTGCACATAACACAAACATAATAATTGCTTTTAGCAAACGTGCTTGTAATAACTGTCCAAGTCCTGGCACAACTAAACTACATAAAGCTGCAATTACATTTCCGGCACTACCTTGTCCTGTACTCATCTTAATTTATCCTCACTTTATATTAATAAATTTAAAACTACCTTCTATGTTTATTATTTAGCAATTTGCTTCTATTCTACTTTAACAAGCGTATTGTTATAAACTTATCACTCTTTAGATTTTCAACATATTTATTCATGCCTTTATCTTCTAGCCCAATTGTACAAACTATAGGTATTTTACTTCGTGGTATTAGCCAAGTAGTGCTACAAAATAACCCTGTATCCGGTTTAATGATTTTAGTTGGCTTATTTATTGCTTCTAAAATAGCAGGGATAGCTACTGTAGTTGGGGTTATAATAAGCACCCTTACTGCGGTATTACTCAAAGTAGATAAATCATTTATTCAAAATGGCTTATTTGGCTTTAATGGGGTACTAGCTGGGATTGGAATAAGTAGCTATGCCAGCAGCCACCATCTGTTAATGGATCATACCCTATGGCTGCATATTATTATTGCCACGAGTTTATCTACGTTAGTGATGGTTAGATTAAGTCGATTTTTTACCCCATGGAATTTACCAGCACTGACTATGCCTTTTATTTTATGTACTTGGTTATTTGTAAGCGTAATAGGAAATATCAATTCATTAAATCCTATAGCTGCCCCCTCTTATCATTCTATTAGTGAGGCAAGTTACACTATAAAAACTTGGTATATTGGTGTTAGTAAAGGGTTTAGCGAGATTTTTCTACAGGATAGTACAATCGCAGGTTATCTTATCTTGTTAGGAATTCTAATTAATTCTCGCATTAATGCAATCCTAGCTCTTGCCAGTGCTTTGCTTTCCATAGCAACTGGAATAGTGTTTGGTGTGAGTGAGGAGAGTATTCAGCTAGGATTACATAGCTACAATCCAATTTTAACCAGTATTGCTCTAGGGGGCTTATTTATTCATTTAACCAAATTTAGTTTTATTTATACCCTTTTAGGTACCATAATAACTACTTGGATCAGCTTTGCTTTGAACATTATTTTACAGCATTTAGGGTTACCTATTTATACGCTTCCCTTTGTAATTGTTACATGGCTTATGCTGCTTGTTGCTATGGATGTAAAGAGTTTAAAATACATTTCCCCTTCAGAGGCTACTACGCCAGAAGAGAATCTAAATCGACATGATGATTTGTAGTGAATAGGCAAATAAAAAACACTACGCCTTATCCATTTTCTTGGTCTGCCCAAATAGAATTGGGCTACCAGTGGATCAATAATCGTACCGTTCCTACACTTCGTCGCCATCATGGCCCACTTAGAGTACAAAAACATCTCTACCCTGAAGGTCCAGAGGTATGCCAACATATTCTACTTCATCCCCCTGGAGGCATTGCTGGCGGAGATGCCCTGAATATGCATATATCTGCAGGAAGAAATACTTCTGTACAAATTACTAACCCAGGGGCTACTCGGTGGTATCACTCTTCCCATCCTTCTTATCAAAACACAAAACTCTATATCGAAGATAATGCGACTTTAGAATGGTTACCTCAAGAATCTATTTTTTTCTCAGGATGCCGTGCCTATTTAGATACAATAGTTGAGTTGGGTATAAATTCAAAGTTTATTACTTGGGATATTTTTGCACTTGGTCGCCCTGGTAGTAACGAGTTTTTCACTCAAGGAGAAATTCGTCAGCGATTTCAAATACGTTTTCAACAACAATTGCTTTGGAGTGAGCGTATGAAGTTTTTAGGCAATAGCTTATTACTTCACTCTCCAGTAGGGTTAGCAGGTAATCCTATTGCAGGTACTTTACTTGCAACAGGAACAGTAAGTGCTAAAATTTTGGAAGTATGCCGAAATCTCCCTATTGAGGGCTATGGTGGGATTACCCAACTTCCAATAGGCTTGGTCGTTGCTCGTTTTCTTGGCCAGGAAACGGAATCGGCTCGACATTGGTTTATTGCTCTATGGGAAATATTACGCCCAGAACTAATTGGGCGCTCAGTTTGTTTTCCTCGAATTTGGAATACTTAAAAAAGGAATAGCGATGGAGCTTAATGCGCGGGAAAAAGATAAGTTACTAATTTTTACTGCAGGACTTGTAGCAGAACGGCGACGTGCTCGTGGGTTAAAACTAAATTATCCCGAGGCAATTGCCTATATTTCTGCAGCAATATTAGAAAAAGCTCGAGATGGAGCCAGTGTTGCAGAATTAATGCACTATGGCACCACACTACTTACCCGGGATGATGTCATGGAGGGAGTACCAGAAATGATACCTGATGTTCAGGTAGAGGCATTATTTCCTGATGGTACTAAGTTAGTGACTGTACATCATCCAATTAATTAAAATAAGTAATAATTAGGAGTATAGATGATTCCCGGAGAGATTAAAGTTGAAAAAGGGGAAATAGAGCTTAATGTAGGTTGTCGCACCCTAACTATTAAAGTAATTAACGCAGGAGATCGACCTATCCAAGTAGGATCTCACTATCATTTTTATGAAGCAAATAGCGCACTGTCTTTCGATAGGGAGCGAGCCCGAGGAATGAAACTCAATATTCCTTCAGGCAATGCAGTACGGTTTGAACCCGGACAAAGTCGTACTGTTGAATTAGTGGAATTCGTAGGACGACGACATGTCTACGGTTTTAATGGCCAGATTATGGGACCATTATGAAAAAATTATCCCGCCAAGCTTATGCTGATCTTTATGGTCCTACCGTAGGGGATCGAGTGCGCCTTGCAGATACTCATTTATGGATTGAAATTGAAAAAGATTTTACTACCTATGGAGATGAAGTAGAGTTCGGAGGAGGAAAATCCATTCGAGATGGGATGGCACAAAGCCAACTGCCTACCGCTGAAGTTATGGATACAGTCATCATCAATGTAATTATTATTGATTACTGGGGAATCATTAAAGCAGATGTAGGAATTAAAGATGGACGAATTGCGGGCATCGGTGCTTCAGGAAATCCTGATACTCAAGCCAATGTAGATTTACCTATTGGTGCAGCTACTGAGGTAATTTCTGGAACTGGCATGATTTTAACTGCTGGCGGTATCGATACCCATATTCATTTTATTTGCCCACAGCAAATTGAAGAAGCATTGAATTCCGGAATCACTACCATGATTGGTGGGGGTACAGGTCCTGCCACAGGTACTCTTGCTACCACATGTACTCCCGGACCTTGGCATATTAAACGGATGCTCCAAGCTGCTGATTCTTTCCCTATGAATTTAGGATTTACTGGTAAAGGTAATGTAAGCTTACCCCTTCCTATTGAAGAGCAAATTCGAGCAGGTGCCTTTGGGCTTAAGCTCCATGAAGATTGGGGCAGTACCCCTGCAGCGATTGATAATTGCTTAAGTGTAGCGGATCGATTTGATGTACAAGTTGCTATTCATACCGATACTTTAAATGAATCAGGTTTTCTTGAAGCGACTTTAGGGGCTTTTAAAGACCGTACCATTCATACGTATCATACGGAAGGGGCAGGTGGTGGTCATGCTCCTGATATCATTAAAGCTTGCGGACAGCCTAATGTATTACCTGCATCCACTAACCCAACGGTACCTTTTACGGTGAATACCTTAGATGAGCATTTGGATATGTTGATGGTTTGCCATCATTTAAATCCTGCCATTGCAGAAGATGTTGCCTTTGCAGAAAGTAGAATTCGTCAGGAGACTATTGCAGCAGAAGGTATCCTCCATGATATGGGGGCATTAAGTATGTACTCTTCTGATTCCCAAGCTATGGGTAGAGTAGGGGAAGTGATTTTACGTACTTGGCAAAACGCTTCTGTGATGAAACATGAACGAGGAGCACTACCAGAGGATAGTGCTAGAAACGATAATTTTCGAGTAAAAAGATATATTGCTAAATATACTATTAATTCTGCCATTACTTGGGGTGTTTCCCATGAAATTGGTTCTATCGAAAAAGGTAAATGGGCAGATTTAGTCTTATGGAGACCTGCTTTCTTTGGGGTAAAACCTAGCTTGATTATTAAAGGCGGTGTGATTACTTCTGCCCCTATGGGAGATCCTAATGCCTCAATTCCTACCCCACAACCTGTGCATTATCGGCCCATGTTTGGCAGCTATGGTAGTAGCTGCACTGCCAATAGTTTTATTTTTGTTTCCCAAGCAGCTTTGGAGGAAGATGTTGGAATACGCTATGGTTTAAAAAAACCTTTAATTGCAGTACGAAATACTCGTAATTTACGGAAGAAAGATATGATTCATAACAACGCTACCCCTCATATTGAAGTAGATCCTCAAAATTATCAGGTCCATGCCGATGAGCAACTACTTTGGTATGAACCAGTAGACATATTGCCTATGGCACAGCGTTATTTTTTATTTTAGATAAATGCTTATGTTACTATTCGATCAACATCTCTCTTCAGAAACACCAGCTACCCTAGAGATAGCGTTTACCTTTGAAGAACGGGAACGAAGTCAATTACGCTTTCATTTACCAGATGGTCAAGAAGCAGCTTTTCGTATTGAACGAGGCACTACTCTTACCGTAGGGGATAAACTAGGTACTACCGATGGTTTAGTATTAGAAATACAGGCTAAACCCGAAGATCTTATGGAGGTACAAGCACAACACCCCCTAGATTTAATTAGAGCAGCTTATCATCTAGGCAATCGCCATGTTCGGCTTCAAATCGGTGAAGGGTGGTTACGACTACCTTCTGATTATGTACTTGAAGAAATGCTGATTCACATTGGGGTAAGCGTAACTAAAGTGATTGCTCCTTATCAGCCGGAAGCTGGGGCTTACGGAGGAGGACACCATCACAGTCATCGAGATCAAGGTGAATTTCACTATGAAGCTAAATTACATCACTTTCATGATCATTAATGAATAGGGCTTGGTCCCTATTGCGGTTAGCAAGCCCTCAACTTCCCATTGGGGCTTATAGCTATTCTCAAGGCTTAGAAAGTGCCATTGAGCAAGATATTGTCCACGATGCTCAAAGTGCTAAGGTTTGGATCTCTGATCAGTTAGCCTTAAATATCTCCTGCTTTGAAGCTCCCTTGTTATTTCGAATACTTACTGCTATTGCGAATAACAAATGGGAAGAATTAACTCAATGGGAAGTAGAGTATAAAGCAAGCCGAGAAACAGCAGAACTCTATGGAGAATCCCAGCAACTTGGCTTTTCTCTAACTCAGTTAATTAAACAATTACCTGGGTTCAATAAAGAGCTAGAGCAAAAAATTTTGGATGCTAAAGATCCCAGCTTCTTTCTTTCTTGGTCAGTCGCAACGTACGCTTGGAGCTTATCCCCTGAAGATGGACTTGCTGCTTGGTTATGGAGTTGGTTAGAAAATCAACTGATTGTACTGATGAAAGCACTACCTCTAGGTCAGCAAGCTTCTCAAAACTTACTCTCTCAGTTATTACCAGCACTTGATCAAGCTTATCACCATGCAATGATCTGCACGGATAATGAGCTGGCAAATGGTGCTTGGGGACTAGCTATTGCCTCAATGAATCATGAAACTCAATATAGCCGATTATTTCGCTCTTAGGAGAATCAAAAAGTGAGTAAACAACCATTACGAGTAGGGATTGGTGGTCCAGTTGGTTCTGGAAAAACTGCCCTAACTCTTGCTTTATGCCGTGCATTACATGATCGATATAGCCTTGCAGTAGTCACCAATGATATTTACACCAAAGAAGATGCACAATTTTTAGTGCATCATAATGCTTTAAGCCCAGATCGGATTATGGGGGTAGAAACAGGAGGATGCCCACATACTGCAATTCGAGAAGATGCTTCTGCCAATCTTGAGGCAGTTTCTCAGCTAAATCAGCGTTTCTCTGATTTGGATCTAATCTTTGTGGAATCAGGCGGAGATAACCTAGCTGCTACATTTAGCCCAGAGCTTTCTGATCTTACTATCTATGTGATAGATGTGGCTGCAGGAGAGAAAATTCCCCGTAAAGGAGGGCCCGGAATTTGTAAATCTGATTTACTGGTTATCAATAAAATTGATCTTGCCCTCTTAGTAGGAGCTTCTTTAGAAGTGATGGATCGGGATGCTAAAAAGATGCGAGGAGAGCGGCCTTTTATCTTTAGTAATTTAAAATCAGAACAAGGACTTGCTGAAATCATCCAATTTATTGAACACCAAGGGTTATTAAAAATAAACTAGAGAGAATTAACAATGAATATCAATTATCTATTTAATTTCTTAGGGCTATTATTGTTTTCTAGTATAGTTTTGGCCCATCCTGGGCATACTAATCATGAATTTATGGGATTTTCCCATGGTTTTTTGCATCCTTTTACCGGTTTTGATCATCTCATGGCGATGCTTGCTATAGGCCTTTGGGCAGCACAGCAGCAAGGGAAAACTCGATTAGCTATCCCAGTTACTTTTGTAGCCGCTATGTTAGTAGGAGGATTACTCGGAATTTACTTCAATACCACTTTACCATTTATTGAAAATGCCATTGCCGTATCTGTACTTGCTCTAGGATTATTCGTTGCCCTTGCTATACGATTACCTTTATTTTTCTCCATAGGAATTACCGCATTATTTGCCATTAATCATGGCTATGCCCATGGCATAGAAATTCCCACTTTGGACAATCCAATCGGATTTGCCTTGGGTTTTGTTCTAGCTACTACTCTACTTCATGGTTTAGGCTATGGACTAGCCTATTTTATGCCGACTCGTTTTGCAGCACTGACACGAATTTTAGGTGTATTTTCTGTAGGTGCCGGATTGTGGCTATTGACCACCTAATATAATTCGTTTTTAACAATGATTTTTAATGGCAGCGTTTGCTGCCATCATACCTTATTATTCTTTTTTATCTTATTTTTTCTGGGCGTTTCTGAGCTTGGGTGGGCATTTCCCGGCTTAGATGGGTTTCATTATGAATATGATAAATATCGGAATATCAGTATAGGAGGGGGAGTAAAAACTCGTTTTAAGGACATTAGCGATCTTCCTCAAAGCCAATGGTCACCTAGTGCAAAAATGAACAATTGGCGTATTTATGTCAATGGACAGCTACATAAATATATCAAATTTGAATTTAATACTGAATGCGCTAGTTGCGCCCTAAGTGCAGATATTCAAGTATTAGACGGTATTTTAAAATTTGAAGTCAGTAGTGCCTTTAATGTTTGGTTAGGGCGAATGATTACGCCAGCTGATCGGGGTGAGTTAGCGGGACCTTTTTTTCAAAGTATCTATGAATTTGAACGAATTGCTTTTTATCCTTCTGATTTTTCTACCGAACATCGGATAGATGGGCGGTTTGCTCGGGATACGGGGATGAATATTTGGGGGTCAGCAAGTCCAGAGAATAGATTTACTTATATTTTTGGATTATTTCGGGGTCTTGCTCTTCAAGATATGGGCACCAGTCCGTTAGTTGCAGCACGAGTGGGCTATAATTTTTGGAATGTGGAGCAAAACCCCGGAGATTATCTTAGTAGTACCTACTATGGTACACAAGGAGATATTCTTACTGTAGGCAGCTCCTTTCAATATCAGGTCCACGGGGCAGGTACCGCACAAAGTCCTACAAATTTCTTAGGGATGGATGTGGATATTCTGTTAGAAAAAGTATTACCTAGTAAAAGTGTATTTACTTTCAGCGGAGAATATAAATATTTTGCTCCAGGATTGACTCCTACAGCACTTGCTGATCCTACCTGTTTTTGCACTTTTGAAGGGAACGCCTATACTGCCTCTGCTCTTTATCTTTTCCCAGAAAAAGTGCTGATTGGTCAATTTCAACCCTATGTACGATGGACTGATAATATTCCTTTTAATAGTTCAAATCGAGATGAAATTGAAGCAGGAGTCAATTATGTGATTGATGGTCATGATGCCCGCATTTCTCTTTTTTATCAGTACGGTGATATTAATACCAAGGGAAGAGTTTGGGTGCCTGGAGTTTCTGGTCCTAAAGTTAGTGCAATAGGGCTAGGGGTCCAATTCCAATTTCGCTAATCAGTATATCTATATACTGATTTTCCATTTTTCATTAAAAAAATTAAATAATTTTCTCTAATGGGAGTACGTAGTTTTTTTAAAAAAATATCTATTTGGATACTTTTAGGAAGTTTATTTTTATGGAGTGATGGAGGCTATGCCGAATCTTTATCTTCAGATTCTTCAAAGAAAAAAGAAAATAAAACAGAATCTGAAGCTGAATTTGAAGCAGAAACTAGCACTAAATCTTTAAAAAAAATTACAGTTACAGGAGGGCGGGGAGCTGATTTAACAGGGATTACTACCTCTGCTTCTCAAGGCCATGTGGGTTATCGCCAGTTAGAGGAGCGTCCCTTATTAAGACCGGGAGAATTATTAGAAGTTATTCCGGGGATGATGGTTACTCAGCATAGTGGACCTGGGAAAGCTAATCAATATTTTCTTCGGGGCTTTAACTTAGATCATGGTACAGATTTTTCCGCTAGCATTGATGGTATTCCCTTAAATTTACCTTCTCATGCCCACGGTCAAGGTTATTTAGATCTGAATGGATTAATTCCAGAATTAGTAGAAGATATTGAGTATAAAAAAGGACCTTATTATGCGGCAGTGGGGGATTTTTCATCGGCAGGTAGTGCTGCATTTCGTACTTTTGATAAATTACCGCAAGGGATTGCCTCTCTTACACTAGGAGAATTTGATTATTATCGTGCGGTACTAGCTAATTCAAGCACGGTAGGGAGTGGAGATTTTCTCTATGCAGGGGAATTTAAATTCCAAAATGGCCCTTGGGTTACGCCTAATGATGCCAGATTTTACAAAGGGCTATTTAAATATACGATAGGAGATAATCAACAAAAACTTTCATTAAAAGCCCATGCTTATCACGCTAATTGGAATTCTACTGATCAAATTCCACTTCAAGCAGTAGAAGAAGGGCTAATATCTCGATATGGAAGTATTGATCCTACCGATGGTGGTATCACCGATCGCTATACTTTAGGATTAAATTGGCTTCGCAATGGGGATAGCACCACTACTGAGGTCAATGCCTATGGTTATTATTATGATCTCAACTTATATTCTAACTTTACTTATTTTTTAGATGATCCTATTAATGGGGATCAGATTAATCAAAGGGGTCGACGGTGGGTGACTGGTGTGAATGGAAAACACAGCTGGTTCTTAGACTGGAACGGAAAAGCAGTTACTAATACGATCGGTATGCAATTTCGCCATGATCATATTGGTGAAGTAGGAATCTTTCATACTCGTGCTCGTCAGCGATTAAGTACCGTATCCAACGATCGGGTGTATCAAAGTAGTGTAGGTTGGTATGGGGAGAATATGATTACATGGACAGATAAGATTCGTTCAGTTATTGGAGTGAGAGGAGATCTTTATAATTTTGATGTTACTGGTTTAATCCATCCGGAGAATTCTGGAGATGTAACTGCTTTTATTGCTAGCCCAAAATTTGGGCTGATCTTTGGTCCTTGGGATAAAACTGAATATTTTCTAAATGCAGGTTATGATTTTCATAGTAATGATGCACGAGGGGTAACTCAAAATCATGATCTTGAAACTGGAGATCCCATTGAAGCAGTAACACCGCTAGCTCGTACTAAAGGGGCAGAGGTTGGCGTGAGAAATACTTGGCTTCCCAAACTTACCACTACTTTATCTGTATGGTATCTCAATATGGATTCTGAATTAGTTTTTGATGGGGACGAGGGTACTAATGAGCCTTCTGGAGAAAGTAATCGTTATGGGGTGGAATGGAGTAATTATTACCGCCCTCTTGATTGGCTCACTATAGATGCTGATTTTGCTTTCTCAAAAGCTCAGTTTATTAATGGAGATGCGGTACCAAACTCCATGGGACGGGTGATTAGTGCAGGAATAACCGCAAACTGGCCTACTAACCCGAATATTTTTGGCACCATTCGCTTACGTCACTTTGGTGATTCTCCGCTAACAGAAGAGAAGAATGAAAATGTTTTTGCGAAACCTACTACCTTAGTTAATTTAAAATTAGGTTATAAAAGCGAGCAGTGGAGCGTGTCTTTAGATGTGCTTAATTTACTCAATGCTAAAGACTGGGATATTGGCTACTTTTATGATTATAGACTCCAAGGGCAAGCTGCCGTATCAAGCACTGTATTCCATCCAGTTATTCCTCGGGCATTTCGAGGCAATATTTATTATCGCTTTTAGAAAAAAGCGAAACTTCACTTAATGTAAAAACAAGGGTTTTACTTAGAATTTTTAGCCTAATTTTAGATTATTAACTTACTTTTTGCTCAAATAAGTAAAACTAGGATTGTATATAATTCTAATTTACCCATAAATTAAATAATGACGCTTACCGAATACAAGGAATATAAAAATGAATAAAGCTAAGTTTAGATTGCTTTGTTTCATCATTACTTTAGTAGCTGTAAATTTTTGGGCAGCACCATTACTAGCAGCAGATGATACTTCTTTAGTACTATCGGAGGATACCCCTTTTGGTTTGGGCTGGGGAATGACTGAAAAGCAAGTTAAAGCATTAGGAGCAACTTTAAGCCATTCTCAAACCTATGAAAATATTGATATCTTTTCTTCAAGAAAATTACCTGAACAGCTCCCTGTGATCCGTGTTGATTCTTATTCACTTCTTTTTGATAAAAAATGGGGATTACAGAAAATCATGATGTATTCGAAAATTATACAAAACGATCAGGATGGGGAAGTAGGAGAGAGTCAGTATTTTGAGTTAAAAAACTTTCTTATGAAGAGACATGGTAACCCCATTTCTATTTCAGAAAAAGATGACTTCGATGACTCCTCTCAGTGTTTTCCTAGTAAGTGGTGCGATAAATGGTCTACCGCTTTTAGCAATAATAACGCCCATATTACCCTTGACCTTAAAAGAATGGTGAATCTAGTAAGCTATATCAGCTTGGTATATGAAGGACCTAGCTGGGAAGATATAGTCAATAGAAATAATAAATAAAAATTTTTATCTAACCTTTTAATACAGCGTTTTCATTGTCTCCTATCTTAAGAATTAGGTAGTTATTAATTTATTCTTAATATAGAGTTTTTTGCTTTTAAAGCCGTAAAGTTTCAAGGGGTGGGGTATTGATCACAGAGCGAGTGCCTATTAATCCAGCAATACATACTCCAATACTTCCCATCAATAATCCAATGATAAGTAACCAACCATTAAAATGGTAGGTCATATGAAGTACATGGGCAGAAACAAAATGACCTAGTATCATTGCACCTAAAGCAGCAATGGTACCAGCAAGTGCTCCTAGTGCTGTAAATTCAGCAATTAGAGCACGTAAAATAATACCTCGGCTTGCTCCTAAAGCGCGAAATACTGCACTTTCATAACGCCGCTCTCGATGAGTGGCTTGAATGGTAGCAAATAATACAATGAATCCAGCAGCTACTGTAAAGGTAAAAATAAACTCAACGGCTAAAGTAATTTTATTGATAATAATTCTTAGCTGCTCCATTAATGCTTGTACATCTAAAATAGTGACGCTAGGAAATGCTTTTATAAAATCAATGAGTAAGGGTTTCTTATCTGTAGGGAGGTAAAAACTAGTCATATAAGTACTTGGGTAAGGATCAAGCAGCCCCGGAGAGGCAATGACAAAAAAGTTAGGATTAAATGAATTCCACTCCATAGAACGTAAGCTGGTGACTGGAGCAGTCACTCTTTGGTTATCTATTTGAAAGGTGAGATCATCACCTAGGCGGATATGTAAGGTATGGGCTAACTCTTCTTCTACCGAAAATTGATCAAACATGTCTTCAGGTTTTGACCACCAACGCCCGGCAATAATTTTATTGTCTTTTTGTAGGTAGTGAGTCCAGGTTAAGTGAAATTCATGGGCAGCTAAGTGTTGGGCTCGATGATTTTTATACTGCTCTGATCGTACTGGTTCATCGTTAATAGCAATTAATCGACCCTGGATATTAGGGTAAATTTGAGGTTTGGCTAGATAATACTGATCGAAAATATGATCTATTTTTCCTAACTCATCAGGCTGAATGTTGATCATAAAGTAGTTAGGAGTATCAGGGGCTAATTCAGCTTGCCAACTCATAAGCAGATCAGTGCGAACGATAGTCAATAGTAGCATCACCAGAATTCCTAACCCTAAGGCAATCACTTGAATAGTACTACTTGTAGCTCTTCGTGCAATGCTAGCAAAACCATAGCTCCATCCGATACCTGCTTTTTTAGCTTGGAATCTTCTTACGCTTCTAATAAGCAGCCATAAAGTTATCGTTAAAATAGCAGCAATAAAAAAACTACCAATAAGCAAATATAAAATTAATGCTTGCTGGCCAGATTGCCAAGGTACTAATGCTCCAATGGCTACAATTGCTCCAAAATAAGATAAATAAGTATTTTTCCTAAGTGCAACTTCATCATGGCGTAATACTTGAGAGGGAGGTACTGATTTAAGCTGGAGTAAGGGTGGTAGAGCAAAACTAAGTAAAGCAATAAGCCCAGTAAAAACTCCAGTAAAAATTGGCACTAGCGAGGCTGGGGGAAGATCACTGCCTAACATCTGGCTGCTGTAATGGGAAAGCACCAGTTGGGCAACCCAAGCAATACCGCCCCCAATAAAGCCAGTAATAAGGCCTAGCCACACCATGACTAAAGTATAAATCCGAATGATTAACCCTTGGGTAGCCCCTAAGACTTGTATAATTGCACTATTACTTTGATGGCGAAGGGCATATTGCCTTGCCGCAATGGCAATCCCAATTCCAGCTAGAAATACGCTAGTAAGTGCTGCAAGGGTTAAAAACTGACGGGCACGATCAAGGGCAGATCGTAATTTTGAGCGGCGATCATCAACACTAATCATTTTTGCTTTTTCAGGAAGATGATTTTTAGCCCATTTTTTATAATTAAGAATATCTTGATGGGCACCTGCAAACAAGACACGGTAGAAGATTTGACTGCCCGGTAATAGTAATCCTGTACTCTTTGCATCCGCTAAATTAATCATTAGCCGAGGGGCAATGTTAAAGACTTGATTTCCCCTATCAGGTTCAAGTAGTAGGATTTTTTCGATTTTTAAGGCTGATTCCCCTAACTCAATGGTATCACCGACTTCCATATCGAGGGCTTGAGCAAGCTGCGGATCAAGCCAAGCAGCGCCTGAAGAGGGAATTGCTTTAGTTTTTGTAGCTTGATCAAAAAGAGAATTTCCTATCATTAGCTGCCCTCGTAAGGGATAGGATTCCTCTACAGCCTTGACTTCTGCTAGTTGTAAATCATCATCCACAAACATCATGGTACGAAAAGAAAGGGTGTTTGTAGTTTGTAATTTTAGCTGTTTTGCTTTTTCTATAAATTCTGAAGATAGTGGAGTGCCTGATTCGATGAGTAGATCGCTACCTATGGCACTACCTGATTCTATTTCTATGGCTTGCTGAAGTCGATCTACAAAAAAATTGACAGTGGTTACCGCACTGATAGCAATAATTAAAGCAATAGCAATGAGTTTAATTTCACCTGAATACCAATCTCGTTTTAGCGTAATAAAAGAGAGGGAGAGAGATTTCATATCAGTTATTTTTTTATGATCTAAGCAGATTCCATGAAAAGGAAGTACTCAGCCTACCTTCTTCTAAGGTGAGAGTACGATTACATCGCTTTGCAAGGGATTTATCATGAGTTACCAAAACCAGGGTTGTACCGTAAGTTTTCTTCATTTCAAACAGAAGATCAGATATTTTATTGCTAGTTTTATTATCTAGATTTCCGGTAGGTTCATCAGCAAATAAAATTTTAGGTCGAGAAACAAAGGCTCTGGCAATAGCTACCCGTTGCTGCTCACCACCAGAGAGCTGATTAGGATAGTGATCAATACGATGACCTAGACCCACTGCTTTAATTTCAGCTAAGGCGGTTTCTCTAGGCTTGGGATGGTTACCTAATTCTAAGGGAAGCATAATATTTTCTAATGCAGTTAAGTTAGGTAAGAGATGGAAATTCTGAAAAACAAAGCCTACTCGTTCATTACGTAATTTAGCTCGCTCATCTTCAGTTAATATTTGTAAATCTACCCCATCTAAAATAACTCTCCCTGAATTAGGTACATCAAGACCTGCTAGTAACCCAAGTAAGGTAGATTTTCCAGAACCAGAGGTGCCTACAATAGCAAGTGCTTGGGAAGAGGCAAGAGAAAAGTTAATATCATTTAAAATGGTTAAAATGTAGTTATCTGGTGTTTCTACCCGCTTAATGAGGTGTTCTGTGCGAATAATAAAATTATCTTTCATGTTTCAATTCAGTTTAGTCGCTATTTTACTGCTTCAGCCTATAGCTATTCATGCTCAGGTGCAACCCGCAATTTTAGTTTTAGGCGATAGTTTAAGTGCTGGCTATGGCATTAATTTGGATCAAGGCTGGGTCGTACAATTACAAAAAAGATTGCAAAGTGCAAGTTACTCCTATCAAGTAGTCAATGCCAGCGTGAGTGGAGAGACTACCCGGGGGGCACTAACACGTATTCATGATTTGTTAGAGAAATATCAACCTAAGATCATCATTATAGAGCTTGGTGGTAATGATGGATTACGGGGCATCTCTTTAAAAGAGATTGAAGAGAATTTTTCTCGAATTATTGAACAATCTAAAAAACAGAATACCCAAATACTTTTAGTAAAAATGAGAATTCCCCCTAACTATGGACCTAAATATACTAAGGCATTTGAAACACTCTTTCCTAAATTAGAAAAAGAATATGATATTTCTCTTGCACCTTTTATTTTAAAGGATATTGCTATCCATCCAGAGCTTATTCAAGAAGATGGCATTCATCCTAAAGTTGAGGCTCAAAAAATAATGTTAAATAACGTTTGGCCTGCTTTAGTACCCTTACTAAAAAAATAGCTAGATACTAGAGAGCAGGGCAGTGATAATAACAATCTATCACTGCCCCTATTTCTAACAATTTCTATTTGATTCCAAGTAACTCAATATCAAAAATTAAAGCTTCATCTGGACCAATAAAATGGCCTGCACCTTGTGGACCATAAGCAAGATCTGAAGGAACATAAACTTGCCATTTAGAACCTACTGGCATATGGGATAGTGCTTCTTGCCAGCCTTTAATGACCTGATCTATCTTAAAAGTAACTGGTTTATTTCTACTATAGGAACTATCAAATTCTGTACCGTCAATTAAGGTACCTCGATAATTTACTTCTACTTTATCCTTAGCCGTAGGTATCTTTCCTTTTCCTTCGGTTACAATTTTATATTGCAATCCGCTAGGTAAAGTGACTACACCGGGTTTAGCTTTGTTTTCCTTAAGAAAAGCTTCTCCTCGTTCTTTATTTGTTTTAGCTTGCTGTGCTTTTTGTTCTGCTTCTTTTTTTTGGAGTGCTGTCATCACTTTTTGTGCATCCTCTGGGCTTACTTTCGCGGGTACTTTATTTGCAGCATCATCGATTGCAAGTGTGAGTGCTTTTTTATCTATAGTAATTCCTTGCTGTTCCATGCTATGACCAAGCTGGTAACCGATAATATAACTCATTTTTTGGCTATCGGTATCTAAATCCCCTGCAAAAGACAGGCTTTCTAAGCCAGAAAGGGAAAGAATAAGGAATAAAAACAATGGTATTTGCTTTGGCATTTTCATATGTGGTTATCTGTTAGAATTAGATCGATTTTTTGAAAGTAGATTAGTTATCTTTAACTATTCTATAGTGGCATAACCTTAAATAAGAGTCTAAATCGTAATTTGCAAAATGCATTCTAATTTACTAGAAATAAGCCAATTGTCTGGATAAAAATCCTGATCTAGAATTTACTTCCAACGCCAGCCTGTTTGACTAAATGCTGCTGGAAATGTAGATTTATCTAACCCTGTTTTAGTGACTCCAAGTACGTAACTTTCTAAAAAATGGGTAAATTGAGATCTTAAGCTAGGATTGTCATCTAGGACGTTTTTGAGCTCTATTCGTTGAGTAAAAATAGTGGATCGCCAACTTCTTCCTCGATTTCCTCGATAGGTGGGTTGGGACCACCATTTCAGTAAGTACATCAGAAGTACTTTTAATCTGTTTTTAAGCTCTCACCGTTCACTTCTTCACATAGTTTCCACCTCTTCAATTAAGGCATCCAAATCTAGCTCGGTAAATTTTCTCTGTTTCAGAAGCGCAGCGGTCTCTTAGGTTCAAGCATAAAAATCAATTTCATGGGTGCTCATTTAAGCTTTCCTAAAAATATGATTTAGTTTTTAATTATATTTTAGGCTATTAATGTGTTATTAAAAACAAGTCATTTCCCTGAATTTTCTTAGCTTAGTCTGTGAAATAACAAAATTATTTTCTTACATATTTATTTATTTTATATAAGCTATTGTTTTTAAATTTTTATTTAAAATTGGCATACTTATCGCATATATATTAGAAATTTTGAATTTAAAAAAGGAAAAATTAATGAATAAAAATTATCTCATATTTGGGCGTATTGGATTACTGGTTTTAAGTCAAACAGCTATTGCCCACACAACAATCAAAGAAGGTAGTATTGAGGGAACAACCTTATACACTGCTGACGTGATTAATCATGGCTGTGTCTCTGGAACCAATCCAAAAATTCCAGTGATTGCAGAATCAGTTGTTTTCCCTAACGGATCAGATTCTGTAGCTACGGTATTATCTAATTCTGGGGATGCAGAACAGCCTATTGATATTAATAGTGTAATAGAAGGGGGGGCATTGACTATTATTCCTACAGGGATTCAGGATAAGAATGTATTTAATGTTCATACAGTACAAACGGATTCTCTTGGTAATGTACGTGGGTTTCAGTACTTAAGTAATTCAAGTAGTAATACACGTGCGTTTAATTACTCAATACCTACTTTAACTATTCCACCGGGACCACAAAGTGTAACAGGGCTTCCTGCCTCTTCAGCTACAACTAACAATGCTGCTCCTCAAGGTCAAGAAGGGGAGTTACAGCTAGATTTAGTAGGGGTAATTCCTTTTAAATTAGCAGGGGTATCTTTTCAAGCAAGCTCTTGTGCAACACAATTAAATATTCGGATTGGTATTGTGGATTGGTGTACTCAAGGAACAGATGATCAGCGTAATGATATTTGGATTGGCCATACCACGTCTGTATTTAATGAGACTGATAGAATTGCTACAGGTACTTTGGGATATTGGCCAACTTTAACTATTACTCGTGATTTGGCAAAGAATCCATTGCCTGAGAGTTGCGGAGGGGGGCAAATTGTTGCAGTAGAGCCTTCAGATGACGCTATAGACACCTACTTACCTATGAGTGGATTTACGCCTTAAACAAAAAAGAGTTTGTGGATAATTATAGATTTTTTAAATAATTTGTGGCCTTGGATTATGTGCTTAAAGCAATTATTTGTTGTTATTTTTCTCACTTATTCGATCAGTAGCTTTGGGGAAAAAATACCATCTACTGCGGATGGTAATCTAATACAGCTAGAAGTCACTCAAGCTCCCTTAGAGCAAGTACTTAAAATTATTGAAGATCAAAGTAACCCTCGGATACATATCCATAGTGCTTTAGAAGGAGATCGGCTTATAAATGCAAATTGTGTCGGTATGCCGCTTATAGTATTGAAATGTGCTCTCGGAAAGGATACTAATCTTGTATATCAGTATGAACATCAAACAGCTACTGACCATCTACCCCCCCACCTTGCTCAAATATGGATTCTCAATAAGAATTCAAAAAGAGCAAATCTACAAGAAGATTCCCCTGAAGATCAATTACCTCTTTGCAATGAAGAGAAAAATACGAATAGCCATCCTTCGTATCAATTGTCTTCAGAGGGAACACTTAATTTATCTTCAAATGAAATTAATCGTTTAGCTGAGCTTTCGCAATCATCCGATCCAAACCAGAGAAAAGCTGCCTTAGCTCGCCTTGCTCTTACTCATCAGGGAGACGAGTCTGTTAGGGAGGTAATGGAAGCTGCATTACAAGATTCTAGTTCTGAAGTAAGAGCGCAGGCGATTTTTGGTCTAACTAGGACCCATAACCCTAATATTAATCATATACTAAGCACAGCTCTAAATGATGAGGATATGAATGTACGTCTAATGGCTATAGGTCATACGGAAAACACTGATTTACTTCAGATAGCATTAGAAGATTCAGATCCAAACGTGCAGAATTTTGCAAAAATGAGATTAGAGCAAATATCAAACGGTATGTATGAGAAATAGAGGTGAGCTATGAGAAAATTTATGCTTTGGAACGGGATAATTGGTTTATTTATTTTAGGGACTTCTATTCAAGCGACTGCCCATAATCAAATTGGATCCCTAGGAGATCCGGCAGATGCTACAGATTATTATATGGTGCAATGTTCTACTGATGAGGGAGGTACCACAGGACAGCTTTATTTACAAATTTTTGATGGCACGACTACTCAAGGAGGAGGTAAAGTAAGTGTTGTTGGTGAATTTCCTGCAGGAAATATTGCCACCACTGCTTCTGATCCAGATAGATTCAGCCCGATGCCTGGTGGTCCTTCCAGTCTTCTCAAACCTGGAACTGATGGTACCTATAATATGTTTGTTCATAAACTAAAGGAGGGAGTAAAGCAGTATAATGTAACTTACCATTGTCAATCGTCTGAAGGTGCTCATACCGGCACCTCTATCCTAACCATCCAAGATCAGTAATAAGTTTGATTTATTAATACTTGTTGCTATTCTCTGCCTAGTGTATCGGGATAAGGATTTTATCCCTATCCCGATTTTTTAAACTAATACAAACATAGCAAAATAGATAACATAGATTATCTATTTAGATTTTATTAAAAAAATAAGTAAATAGGAGCACACTATGAAAAAATTTATTTTTTGGAAAATAACAAGTATTTTATTTATTTTGAGTTTTACTACCCAATCCATTGCACATACCCAAACTGGATCTTTAGGCGAAGATGCAGCAGCAACTGATTACTTTTTTGTACTCTGTTCCACAGATCAAGGGGGTACCACAGGTAAGTTGGAACTTTCCATCTATGATGGTACGACTACTCCAGGAGGTGGAAAAATAAGTGCAGTTGGCGTATTTCCTCAAACTCAAGCTGCAGCTACTGCCTCTGATCCAAACAGATTAGATGATCAACCTGGGCCAATTGCTGCAGTTCCTGGTCCCGATGGGACTTATTATGTATTTGTTCATAAATTAAAAAGTGGAGCTAAGAATTATAATCTGACTTATCATTGTAAATCTGCAGAAGGTGCTCACACGGGAGCTTCATTACTTACTATTCAGGATCAATAACTCATTTAAATATTATAATGGAATATTGGAAACTAGGAATTCTATATATCTTAATAAGCTTTTTTCCTATCAGCGGGCTGGGTGTGACAAATAATGAGCAAGCACCCAGTTGCTCTTTTTCTTCACTTGAGAACTCAGAGCAAATCACTCTAAAACAATTAAAAGGAGAAGTGGTTTATTTAGATTTTTGGGCTTCTTGGTGTATTCCTTGTTTAAAATCTTTTCCATTTTTAAACAATTTACATCATAAATATAGCCAACAAGGCTTGCATATTCTGGCAGTTAATTTAGACGAGCATTTAAAAGATGCTAAACAATTTCTTACTCAAACGCCTGCAGATTTTGAGGTAGCCATAGATCCAAATCAGCAATGTGCTAAAGCATTTTCCCTTACAGGAATGCCTTCTTCTTTTGTGCTAAATAAGGATGGCACAATTTCCCATACCCATCTTGGCTTTAGAACTAGCGATATTAAAGAAATAACAGCTGCAGTAGAGCAAGCCTTGCAAGAGTAGTAGGGATAGGTTTACAGCTTATGAAAAAATATAGCCTTAAAAAACAAATAAAGCTTACCTTACCATTACTCCTACTTCTAATTAGTGAAATATCAGGCTGTAGCCAAGTAGCACCATGGGAGCGAGGTAATCTTGCCCAGCCTCATATGGCACCAAGTACTCAACCATTACAAGACTCATGGAAGCAACAAGTAACAAGTGGGAGAGAAGCAGCCGCAGGTGGGGGTAGTACCACAGGAGGTGGGTGTGGTTGTTATTGAGAAATTTAGCCTTACTTTAATTCTTGTTACTACCAATTTATAAGCCTTAACTCTATTTGTTAGGTCAGCTGTGAAGTTATCCAATAAAAAAAACAACAAGTTAGATATAAGAAATAAAAACTATTCCATACAAGCACTTACTACTGCAGCACTTGCTTTACCTGGATTAGCTACTCTTTCAGCACAGGGTGCAAATTTTGTTGAAGATTTTATGGATCTAAGCAATTTTCATCCTGAAGGGGGGAATTTTAGCTTTCAATATAATCATTTTTCGGAAGGGGATAATACGCCAAGTCAATTTCGAATGAAAAAAAATTCTATTCATATTGATAGTATTCATGGATCGGCACAGGTAGATCTCTCTGATCGACTCACTTTTATTGCTCAATTTATTCAAGATACTTGGTCTGGTGCTACCCAAATCACTACGGCTCCTGCTGCAGTTACTCGATGGAATCCCAATGCAGAATCAGGAGCTTCAGGGTTTTTAAATATTAAAGGAGGAATCGTTAATTTCGATACTCAAACTGGACAGGGAGAGGCTACTATCCCTAATACTTTTGATCAACTAATGACAGGAGAAGTGATTAATGTGATGGCAGAGGCTTCTCCCGAAACAAGAAAGCAAGGAGATTTTGCCTTATCTTATCGATGGAATGATGATATTACCTATAACTTAGGTGGTGGAGATTCTGATGAAAGAGATTTTCATTCTCAATACGCTCGCTTTGGACAAACATGGGATTTTAACCGAAAACATACCACATTTAATTGGGGAGTGAGTTATACCCACAATAGTATCACTGCTGATCGCTTCCCCTTTAGACTTACTTCCGTACCAGTCAATCCGCAAACTCTGACCAACCCAGATTTTCCAGATTGGTCTGTCTATGCAAATAAAAAAAGAAATGATTTTTCTATTAATCTAGGAGTTTCTCAAATTTTAGATAAAAACTCTTTCTTTAATGCAGATTTTGTTTTTCTCCGCAATGATGGTTATAACTCCGATCCCTATAAAGAAGCTCTTTTTTTAGTACCATTAACTACCCCAGGTACTGCATGGACTTATAGTCGCTATGATAATCGACCTGATCTTCGAGATCAGTTTACTTGGAAGTTTGGCTATACTCGTTTTTTTGAAAAACCAAAAGCAGCCCTAAAATTAAATTATAGTTTTTTTCACGATTCTTGGAATATAAGTGCTAATACTTTTGCTGCCTCATGGGCTCAGCCATTAGGTCGTGGTTGGACACTTACACCTAATGTTAGATATTACAGCCAAAATGCTGCAGATTTTTATAGTCCTTATTTTATAGGATCTCAAACGCCTATATCATTACAAGATGCTTTAAACAATCAAGCTGCTTTACCCACACCACAATATTTTTCAAGCGATTATCGATTATCTGGCTATGGCGTAATTAGCGGTGGATTATCGTTAAGTAAGCAATTTATGGAAGGGGTTACTCTTGCAGGAAGTTTCAATTATTATCGCCTTCAAGGAGACTTGAAACTAGGGGGAGGTGGTGTCGGAAATTTTGCTGATATCAGCTATTATTCTACCAATGCTTCCATAAATATGGATTTAGGTGCTTTAGCACGACCTGGCGGTATATTATCTAATCGCCATCATCATAGTAGTAACCATAGTGGGCATGGAGGACATAACATACCTGCTGCGGTTATGTATGCTCATATGTTGGATCAACCGGGACAGCTCATGGTAGGAATGCGCTACTCCCATCATGGTTGGAAACCACCGAGTGGAGGAGATATGCTCCATGGTACTCAGCCTGTAGGTCTAACTGATATTATGAATAATGGTTGTGGTCCTAATGGGGCAACCTGCTCTATGGTGCCTATGCACATGGATATGAGTATGGAAATGATTGAATTTATGTACGCTCCCACTTCTTGGGTAACATTGATGCTCATGCCTTCATTTATGGATATGCAGATGCCGATGAAGAATATTCCAGGAGCTCCCCAAGTACTTCCAGGACAAAGTAGTATGATTATGCCCAGTGGTGTTTTAAGAGAGGCCACTGGAGGAATTGGGGATACTCAATTTCTCTCCCTATGGAGATTATATGATTCTCCTCATCAAATGGTACCAAAAGCACAGCATCATATTCATCTTACTACAGGTCTAAGTGCTCCTACTGGTCATTCAGGGCTTACATTAAATGATCAAGAAACAGATACAAGTAGTCCTTATTTTGCTAAAGCCTTATTTTATGAATATGATATGCAGCTTGGCAGTGGCACTTGGGATTTTCTACCTAGCTTAACTTACACTGCTAATCTAGATCGTTGGTCTTGGGGTAGCCAGCTCGATGGCGTTGTACATAATGGAAGAAATGCTTCGGGTTATGCTTTAGGCGATCGATTTGAAGCAATGACTTGGGGGAGTTATGACATATTTAACTGGCTTTCCTTTTCAATGCGAGGTATGTATACCATGCAAGGGGAAGTTCAGGGCCGATTTAAAGAAAAACTGCAAACTATTGGCGCTATGCCAGATCGCTATACCTATAATTACGGAGGACAATATTGGGATGTAGGATTTGGTCTTAATGCCGCAATTCAAGAGGGAACACTCAGAGGTAATCACCTTAGTCTCGAGTGGTTACAACCAGTTTATCAAAATGTAAATGGCTATCAGCTGGCTAAATCAGGATCCCTATTTGCCACTTGGGGCTTTGATTTTTAGCCCCTCTCTTTATGAAGCTTTACCATCATCCTTTCAAGGCTATGGGTAGTCCTTGTGAACTTCAAATCTATGCAAAAAGTAAGATAAAAGCAGAAAGGACAATCAACGAAGTTATTGAAGAAATAAATCGGCTTGAAAATCTTTATTCCCGTTATAAACCAAAGAGTTTTCTTTCTCGAATTAACCAAGTAGCAGCTATTGGAGGGCATATCTCCGTGGATTATGAAACTCAAGGGCTACTTAACTATGCAGCTATTTGCTATACCCAAAGCGATGGGTTATTTGATATTACCTCTGGGATTTTACGCCGGGCTTGGAACTTCAAATCAGAAATTATCCCCAGTAGCTCAGAAATTCAGGTATTACTAGATAAAATTGGCTGGAAAAAGTTACGGTGGGAGCCTCCTGTACTCATATTCCCTTTAGCAGGCATGGAAATAGATTTTGGTGGAATTGTTAAAGAATATACCGCAGATAAAGTAGCTGCTTTAGCACAACAAGCAGGGATTAAAGGAGGATTAGTTAATTTAGGGGGTGATATTAAAATTATTGGTCCAAGGATAGATGGGAATCCTTGGTGTATTGGAATTCGCCATCCAGAGCAAAAAGGGATAGCAATCCGTAAAGTGTTGCTTCATCAAGGAGCTGTTGCCAGTAGTGGAGACTATGAGCGCTACCTTTTATTCAATGGGATTCGTTATGGTCATATACTTAATCCCAAAACAGGCTGGCCAGTACAGCATTTAATTGCGGTAACCGTAATCAGTGATTTATGTGTAGTAGCTGGCAGCACTTCAACCATCGCTATGCTTAAGGAAAAAGAGGGAAAGCAATGGCTTGAAAATTCAGGGTTATCTTATTTTTGGGTAGATACTCAAGGTAACACCGGAGGTACTTTAAATAACTTATTGCCTATTCAAAATAATAATATATCTGCTGTTGCTGTAGTTTCTTAACTAAATAATTAAGGTTATAAAAATTCCTTCATGCCTAGATCTGAAAAAATAAGGTTGTATCTCACCGTGTTTTTGGTAGGAATTGCAGTGATGATTGTAGAGTTATTAGGCACTCGAATTGTTGCCCCTTTTTATGGAGCCAGTCTTTATGTCTGGTCTGCTTTAATTTCAGTGACTATGATGGCACTTGCTGGAGGGTATTTTATTGGGGGTTATTGGGCTGATCGAACTAAAAAACCCTACTTATCTCTAGTGATTGCATGCGCTGCTTTATGTATTTTTTTAATTCCTTGGATTACTCGCCCTGTATTACTTGCTACTGATTCTTTTGAGTTACAGCTGGGTGCTTTTTTAAGTGCATTCATCTTATTTTCCCCTTGCTTAGTTTTTTTAGGCATGGTCAGCCCTATGACTATTCGCTTATCTTCCTTTGCATTGGAAAAAGTGGGCGCTAGCGCTGGCACAATTTACGGTATTAGTACCTTGGGGAGTGTCATAGGTACTTTATTTTTAGGATTTTATTTATTTCCTAGAATAGGATCTTATCAAATTCTAATTGGGCTTGGGGCAGTGTTATTTATCCTTTCGGGAATTACGGCTTTTTATGAAAGGAAAAAATCAAAAGTTTATATTTTTTTTCTATCCATAATATTTATTACTGCAGTCGCTATTGGAGTATTAGGGATAATAAATACTAATCGCAATAATTCTATATACCCTGGAGGGCATTTATTTGAAATTTTATCTACACAAGAGAGTTTATATGGCTGGGTAAGGGTGATTGATGAGCCAGAGAAAGATCTCCGCTTGCTTGCTACTGACTCTTCTATAATTGGGGCAGCTAGTATCCACAATGGCCAAAATAGGCTAGCGTATCAAGATATTATCCCTTTACTTCCTCTCTTAGCGAATCACTCTGTAGAGCACGCTTTGCTTATAGGACAGGGAGCAGGGCATATGGCAACAGTACTTAAAAGCCAATATGGAATTACAGTGGATACCTTAGAAATTAATTCTGCCGTTGCTCAAGCTGCAACCGATTATTTTGGTTTTATTCCTACCGGAAAAGTAATGATAGGTGATGCTCGCTATAAAATCCGCCATTTAAAAGACACTTATGACTTAATTATTCATGATTGTTTCACTGGAGGAGCAGAGCCTGAATATTTACTTACTGTAGAGACTCTGATTCAATTACGATCCTTACTTTCAGAGCAAGGAATGTTAGTGCTTAATTTTGTAGCTTTTGCTGAAGAGGGTAAAAATCCTGCCCTTGCCTCTGTTGCAAAGACTATAGATCAGGTTTTTCCTCATCAAACCGTTTTTATTTCTGATCCCGGTAAAGATTTTAACGATTTTATTTTTTTAGCTAATAGTAGTCCTATTTATCTAAATAAAAAATTTCTTAGCCTTAGTCAAAGTATTTGGCTGAAGCAACGGTTATTTACAGTAGATAAAACAAAAGGAATCCTATTAACGGATAATTTCCACCCCTTAGCACAGCTACAAACTAAAAAAGCAAGTTATTATCGATCTACCTTAATTGATTGGTTAGGTACCGATCTTTTAATAAGATAGTTAGCTTTATATCCCCTATGTTTCTTATTACTCCATTTAAGCAGTTTATAAAAAATAGAGAGCTTATTCTTCAGCTCATATGGAGTGAAATTGCGGGGCGCTACCGTGGTTCTTTTGCTGGATTTTTATGGTCTTTGTTAAATCCATTGTTTTCTCTCATTATGTATACTTTTGTCTTTGGGGTAGTATTTAAAGCTCGCCAAGGGTTGGCAGTAGAAACTACCTTTGATTTTTCTTTAATGCTTTTTACAGGGCTTACCCTCCATGGGTTACTTACCGAGTGTATTACTAGGGCTCCTTTTCTAATTACAGGGAATCCAAGTTATGTAAAGCAGGTGGTCTTCCCCCTTGAAATTTTACCTCTGGTTACTCTAGGAGCTAGCCTTTTCCATACCAGTATTAGTTTCTTATTGCTCATTTCTGCTTGGGCAATGACTCATGGCGGTATTGGAATTTCTATTATTTATATTCCTTTTTTTATTGCCCCTTTAAGCCTTATTACACTAGGGTTAGGGTGGTTAATTGCTGCAACTGCCGTCTATTTTAAGGATATAAATCAATTAGTAAATTTTATGAGTAGTGGGCTTTTATTTTTCTCCCCTATTTTTTACCCAGCCAGTGCGGTTCCTCAGCCCTTTCAAACCATTTTAAATATTAACCCACTTACTTATATAATCGAGCAAGTACGTAGCTGTCTTTTAGATAAAGATTCGTTTGTACTTCAGGGTTACTTGGTTTATTTGCTCATTGCCTCTTTAATAGCTGTACTAGGCTACTTTTGGTTTCAAAAAGTTCGCCCAGGATTTGCAGATATTTTATAAGGGCTATACTTGTGATTCCTCTTATTAAAGTGGATAGTGTAAGCAAGTGCTATCACTTATATCAACGACCTCAAGATAGATTACTTCAGCTTTGGTTTAAAAACCGTAAGCAGCTCTATCAGGAGTTTTGGGCATTACAAAATATTTCTTTTGAAATATACTCTGGGGAATCCGTTGCTATTATAGGGCAAAACGGTGCTGGAAAGAGCACGTTGCTCCAACTCATTGCGGGTACTCTTAGCCCTACTTCTGGAAGAATTACTATTCGTGGTAAAGTTGCTGCCTTATTGCAATTGGGTAGTGGTTTTAATCCTGAATTTACTGGCCGAGAAAATATCTTTTTAAATGGGGCAATTTTAGGATTTAGCCGTAATGAAATTTCCAATCGGTTTGTTGAAATAACTGATTTCGCAGATATTGGTAATTTCGTTGATCAGCCCGTGAAAACCTATTCATCAGGTATGGTTATGCGCCTTGCTTTTGCGGTATCTACTTGTCTTGATCCAGAAATTCTAATTATTGATGAGGCCCTAGCAGTAGGAGATGCAGTATTTCAGTTTAAGTGCCGCAACCGTTTACAAGAATTAATTACTAGAGGTGTTACCTTATTGTTTGTTTCCCATGATATGAGTGCAGTAAAATCTTTTTGTCGTCGTGCTATTTATTTAGAAACAGGGCAAAAAAAGGCAGAAGGAGAGGCTGAACAAATTGCAGAATCCTATTTTATGGATGTTCGTGCAAAACAGGTTAAAAATACTTTAACGAAAAATAAAACCACTGCAATCCAGGGGAAAAGCCGAGGAGGCTATGGTACTCAAGAGGGAGAAATCATTTCAGCTCACTTTAAAACTACAGGGAATAATCAAGCTTTTTTTAATTATGGGGATATAGTCACCTTTACAGTCATTTGCCAATTAAATACCCTAATAAAATCCCCAATTCTCTCTGTAGTAATTCAAGCTGGAAATTTAGTGGGTATTGGTGGGCAATGGTTCCCCTTAAGTAGTTTTATAAAAGAGCAACAACCTATTGCTTTGACTATGGCATTACCAGCTTATTTTAATGAGGGAAAGTATTTCATAACCCTAAGATTAGAAGATCAACAAGGCGAGAAAAATATATTTATTTTACATAAAATCCCGGGAGCATTAAGTTTTGATGTATTTTCTCAAAAGGAAAAAGCTTTACTTGGATTTTATGATTTACAGTTAACCTGCACATAGTAATTTATGGTTATTTCCCATAAATATCAATTTATTTTTATAAAAAATGGAAAAACCGCAAGCACTAGCATAGAAGTTTTTCTTTCCCAAATTTGCTCTGATTCTGATATTTTTACCCCTATTTACCCAGCTGTAGCACCTCATACTCCCCGAAACTATGAAGGTTTTTACAACCGTATGACCAGTGCAGAAATTCGAGATCAAATAGGAGAGAGAACTTGGAAAAATTATTTCAAATTTTGTGTAGAACGAAATCCTTGGGATAAAATTATTTCTTATTATCACATGGCTAAGTTTAGAGCTAATGGTAATCTAAGCCTTGATGAATTTTTAGCCACTGGGGTGTTTCCTATTAATTTTCCTCGATATACAGAGCCTAGCGATCCTACAAAAATTATTGTAGATAAGATTATTTATTACGAATATTTAACTGCAGGATTAGAAAAAATCTTTAAAAAGTTAAATATCCCTTTTTATGGATCTTTAGGAGTGCAAGCAAAATCTGAGTATCGTACCGATTATAGATCTTACCAAAATATTTTAACGGTGGAACAAGCTCAGAAAATTCAAGATATTTTTGCTACCGAAATTAAGCTCCATGGCTACCGCTTTGATGATTCAAGACAGAGATTATGATTAGTAATGCTTATAATTTTATTTTTGTGCATATCCCTAAAACAGCTGGAAATGCAATCCAAAATATACTAGGAAAGTATTCTGAAGATAGGATAGTTAAGAATGGTCATGATAAAGATGGGATTCATAGGTTTGGGGTTGTAAGTTCTTGTGGAACAATAAAGCACGCTACCTTAACAGATTATTTTGCTGTATTAAGTACCGAAAATTTTAAAGAAAAGCGAAAAATTACTTGCATCCGTAATCCTTGGGATCGAGCAATTTCTTTTTATTTTTCTCCTCATCGGGGGTGTAGCCACTGGGATCGGGATGCATTTATCCGTACTTTAGATAAAATTCAACCCATAAGCTATTTTATGCAGTTACCTAATACGGTTGATCTAAAAGCTAATTTTAATTTTATTATACGCTACGAACAAATTGACCTAGACTTTTCTAATTTGTGCCAATTTCTTGGTTTTGCCACAAAAAAACTACCTAAAATCAACCAAGGAATCCATCAAGATTATATAAAATATTATGATACAGAATTAATTGATCTAGTAGCTGATCGCTTTCAAGAAGATATTACTCTTTTCAATTATGAATTTCATAAGTAATGCAAGCAGTCATCGTTCATATTCCTAAAGCGGCCGGTACTTCATTAAAAAATGCTATTGCAGAAGAAACTGAATCCAATAATATTTACTTTGATTATCATCGTCCTTTAGCAAAAGGAAATTTACAAAGAAATATGGATTGTTTATTTACAAGTATTAAAAATAAGCCTAGATCTGAGCAAATAATTTTTGGCCATTTTCTTGTAGGAAAATATGCCAAATTCAATGGGATTCATTTTAAGAAACGTCCTAATACTGTCTATATTACTTTTCTACGTGATCCGCTTCAGCGAGCTATTTCTCATTTTTTTTTCTGGAAACGAACGGATGTTATAGGGCATAGAGTTTGGGAGCAATTTACTCAAGAAAATTGGGACTTAGAGCAATTTCTACTTTCTAAAGAACATAGAAATTTTCAGGCTAAATTCCTTTGGCGTTTTTCTTTAATGCAGTTTGATTTTATTGGGCTTACTGAACACTTTAACGACAGTATAAAAATGCTTAGGATTATTTTTCCTCTGTTTAAAAATTTAACCATAAGAGAGGAAAATGCTAACCCTAATAGGGTGGGGAATAGTTATCTAATTTCTCCTAAATTAGCAAAGCAATTTAAACAACAAAATCAACAAGATTACGCACTATATCACCAAGCTATAGATATTTTTACACAACAAAAATTAAAACTACTTGCCTATGGCTAATCATCCTCCATCAATAGTATTCCTACTTGGTGTTCCCCGTTCGGGGACTACTTTGCTTTCCTGTTTACTTAATCAACACCCAGATATTTATTGCCCACCAGAGCCTTGGTTACTTTTAGGATTAGAAGCACTAGGTAAAGTGCCTATTGATCATCCAGCAGATTCATCACTGCTTACAGGTGCAACTACAGAGTTTTTGGGATCTCAACGATCTCAATATTTAAAACAAGCAGCTCGAGCCATCTATGAAAAAAAAAGAATAGAGGTAGGAAAGCAAGTTTTTATAGATAAAACTCCTCGCTATTATCATATTCCAGAATTTCTAAGTAGTTTTTTACCTGAAAATAAATTTATCTTACTAGTACGTAATCCACTAGATATTGCTGCATCTTTTAAAACATCTTGGGGGGTTAATTTACCCCAAATTATTAGCCAACAAGACGATACCCCATTTTTATTTGATTATATTTTAGGAATTAACCGTTTATTAGTTTTTTCTAAAAGCTACCCAGTACTTGGTATAGCTTATGAAAATTTAGTGACTAATCCCGATTCAGAAATAAATCGGATATTTGATTACCTGTCTTTACCTAAACAAAAAATAGATCAAAACTTAGATCCTTCCATTTATAAAGAGAGTCTCTTTGGGGATAGAAATATCTTAGATACACCCCATATTCATACTCAATCTATAGGAACATACCAAGATGTTTTTACTTCTGATGAAATAGGAATTCTTATTAATGGATTAGGTAAAGATACCTATATCCAACTGGGTTATGGAGAACAATGTGATCAAATATGTGAAAAATTTAATATTTCCCTAGATCCACAACAGCCTTCAAAACTATTTGAAGTAGCAGAAAATTATATTCAAAAACGCCGTATTTCTTGGTCAGATCCCAAACATAGAGGAGTCTTTGGCACCCAAATCGAGGGCTTAACTCAGCAACTCGAAGCATTAGATATTCATATTGAAACAGTAGAAACACGAAATACTCAAATCAGCCAACAGCTACAAGATAAAAATAAAGAGCTAGATTTTCTAAAATCTCAACTTGTACAGATTCAAAAGGAGCAAAAAAATCAACTTGAACATGCTCAAAAAGAAAAAGAAAAATTTAATCACCAACTCAAACTTATTGAATATAGAGGGTTAAGGACTCGACTACGGGAAGATCTTATTTATATAAAAATCAGAATCAAAGATTTAATTAAAAG
The DNA here is from genome assembly GCF_945836005.1 of Candidatus Nitrosacidococcus sp. I8. Classification (NCBI taxonomy): domain Bacteria; kingdom Pseudomonadati; phylum Pseudomonadota; class Gammaproteobacteria; order Chromatiales; family Chromatiaceae; genus Candidatus Nitrosacidicoccus; species Candidatus Nitrosacidicoccus urinae. The sequence continues at coordinate 497,442 of NZ_OX241534.1, forward strand.
AAAACTTTTCCAAATTGCTCAAGGCTCTCCATTACCTCCGTTACCTAAAATTTCTATCGTTACTCCAGTCCTTAATGGGGAGCAATATCTTACAGCCACCTTAAGCTCTGTGCTTAGCCAGAATTATCCTTACTTAGAATTTATTATTGTAGATGGAGGCTCTACAGATAGCACCTTATCTATTATTAAAGATTTTCAGCAAAATAAAAATTTTCCTAACGAAATTAATAAAGTGATTTCTGAACCGGATCAAGGAATGTATGATGCCATTACAAAGGGATTCTCTTGTGCAACTGGGGAGATACTGGCTTATATAAATGGGGATGACTTACTAGAGGGAGGAGCATTCACAGCAGTAGGTAGTTACTTTGCAAGCCACTTAAAAGCGACAGTGATTTACCATGAAGACTGTGTGTTAGTAAATGGTTGGAAATATCCAAATATTTATCAACCTAAAGGTATAAATACTGCCCAGTTACTCAATCGGCATATTCTTTTTCAAGATGGGGTTTTTTTCAGGCGAAGTGCCTATGAAAAAGTGGGGGGAATTAGGAAGGATCTAAAATATGCAGGAGATTATGATCTTTGGCTTAGGCTATCGGCTAAATTTACATTTATCCGCCAGCCTAACCATGTAAGCACTTTTCGGGTTCATCAAGGACAATTGAGTCAGGATATGGAATCCTACCGTCAAGAAATGGATCAAACTCGCAATGATTTTCTACACCAAGCCTCTTCACTGCAAAAATTATATTGGGAATTTCAAGCTAAATATTATTGCTTATTCCAATGGATTGCTAGGAGAGTATTGAGGAAAAATAGGTTATTTTTTCCAATTGATTTTCGAAATCAGCCTCCACCTGTAGTTACCTTAATTGGTACTGAATATGGACAAGCGATTAGTCCTATTGATGATAAGCCAGCAGAGCGGCTTTTATTTAGTACGCCAGATACGCGCTTTGGAGGTGATAAAATTCATCATATTTATTTAGATACTCGCCATAATATTGCCATTACTTATCCACTTATTTTAGAAACTGAATTGGATGCTCTATATCAACAGCATTATTCAAGTCCTCCAATAGGAATTCAAGAACCTAAAGGCACTTCCCCTTATCGTCAATTTAATGGAAAGTGTTGGTGGGAAAAAATATTATTACGCCTACCCATAGAAAAAGTATATCCTTATATTTGGCAAGATCAGACTTTAGCTGAATTAATTCAAGTGCTTAGAAGTATCAAAATAGATATTAAAGCACCACTTAAATTGCTAGATGTAGGCTGTTTTGAAGGTCAACTTTTAGATGAAATTAAAACAAAAACACCTTGGCAAGGTTCTGGCTTAGAAGCAAATCCTAAAGCTGTAGAGATAGCAAGTAAAAAAGGTCATTTAGTTTGGCAAGGTCATGGATCACAAGCCACTGAAATCATCCCAAAACCCCATCAGTTTGATGTAATCTTTATGGGACAAACAATAGAACATATGAACAATCCCATACAAGTACTACGGCAACTCCGTTTATTGCTTGCTCCAAGTGGGGTTTTAATTCTAAGTACACCTAATTTAGATTCTCGCCAAATTAACTGGTTTGGTCCCACTTGGGCCCATTGGCACGCACCCTATCATCGCTATATTTTCTCTAAAAAAGGATTATATGCACTTGCCAAACAAGTTGGGTTAAAATCTGTTTGTTTTAACACTTTTTCCCACCCATATTGGAGTGCTTTATCTATTATTCAAAATAGCTTAGGGTTAGGAGGAAGTGTTTCCCACGGTATAGAGTTTGCTCCTTTAGTGAGCCAAAGAGCTGCTCGAGTATATTTTTGGCAGCGACTATTTTGGAATAGGCTAAGTAAAGGAGATTATAGTTTTTTTGCTATGCAAGAGGGAGAGGGGTAATATGAAATTGCCTACTATTTCTATAGTTACCCCTTCTTTTAATCAAGGAAATTTTGTTTCTGATACAGTTGCTTCAATAATCAGTCAACGCTATCCAAAATTAGAATATATCTTTATGGATGGAGGATCCACCGATAATACGCTACAACAAATTGCCCCTTACCAAAAACAATTTTTCCATTTTGAATCTCAACCTGATGGAGGGCAAAGTGCTGCGATAGCTAAAGGATTCGAGTACGCTACCGGAGAAATCATGGCTTACTTAAATAGTGATGATGTACTACTTCCTGGAACGCTTAATTTCGTTGCTCATTATTTTTTAAATCATCCAGAAATAGATTTTATTTATGGTCATCGCTGTATTATTGATGAAAAAAATCAAGTGATTGGTCACTGGATTTTACCGCTCCATAGTCATTGGCTTATGAGTCGCTGGGATTTAATTCCTCAAGAGTCTTGCTTCTGGCGTCGTAGTTTATTTGAAAAACAGGGGAATATAAACTCAAGCTATCACTTTGCGATGGATTATGAGTTATTTGTACGCTATATGAAGAAGGGGAGATTTGCACGAGTAAATCGATTTTTAGCAGCTTTTCGAATGCATAAACAGAGTAAAACTGCTACTCAATTAGATACGATTGGTGCTGAAGAAATTACTAAAGTACATAAAGAACATAGTATTTATTTCCCTCCTATGATTTCCTCGATTGCTAGCCATTGTTTTCCGCTTTGGGTTCAATTACGGTCTGCTGTTTTTCTTCGTTTAAAGGAATCTTTTCCGGGTCTTCCTCCTGGGACGGGATTTGATATAACCATATTATGGGGAAAAGAAAATAATGATAAATAAAACTAAAAAAATCTATGTGGCAGGTCATCGAGGCATGGTGGGTTCGGCTATTGTCAGGAATTTGCAAAATAAAGGCTATGAAAATATTATTACTCGTACGCGCCATGAATTAGACCTACAAGATCAAGGTAAAGTATTTACTTTTCTTCAAGAAACTAAACCTGATTATCTTTTTCTTGCCGCAGCAAAGGTAGGGGGAATTCAAGCAAATAACATCTATCGTGCCCAGTTTATTTATGAAAATATAGCGATTCAGTCTAATTTAATCCACGGTGCTTATTTAGCTGGAGTACAGCACTTATGCTTCTTAGGATCTAGTTGTATTTATCCAAGAGACTGCTTTCAACCAATTAAAGAAGACTACTTGTTAACTGGACCATTAGAAGCAACCAATGAACCTTATGCAATCGCAAAAATTGCAGGAATAAAAATGTGCGAGGCCTATAACAGCCAGTATGGTACCCATTATGTATCGGCTATGCCTACAAATCTATATGGTCCTAATGATAATTACGATTTACACAATAGCCACGTACTCCCTGCACTTATTCGTAAAACCCATGAAGCGAAACTAAGTGAAGCCAAAGAATTAGTGGTTTGGGGTACCGGGACTCCCATGCGAGAATTTCTCTATGTAGAGGATATGGCAGAGGCCTGTGTATTTTTAATGGAGCAAGAAACTTCTGATGGATTGTTTAATATTGGTACTGGTAAAGATATGACCATTAAAGAACTTGCTCATATTGTAATGGAAGTAGTTGGCTTTCAGGGAGAAATCGTATTTGATATTATAAAACCGGATGGTACTCCTCGTAAGTTACTAGATGTTAGTCGTGTAAAAACTCTTGGCTGGTCGGCTAAAATCGGCTTAAAAGAGGGAATTTTTCTTGCTTATCAAGATTTTTTAGCCCATAGTTCTCACTAAATAGGGGTGGTGAAACAAAAACCACTCATTACTTTAGCCGTTCCTTCCTATAATCAAGGGAGCTACCTTGAACAAACGTTAAGATCTATTTTTAGTCAATCATTACCTATTGAAGTATTTATATTAGACGGTGGTTCCCAAGATCAGTCTATTTCAATTATAAAAAAATGGGAATCCTACTTAGCAGGGTGGCGTAGTTATCCAGATCAGGGACAAACTGCAGCTATTAATGAAGGTATTGTACAAGGCACTGCACCTTTCGTCGGCTGGCTTAATAGTGATGATTGGCTCTTACCTAAAGGATTATCTACTTTATTAAGAGCACTTCAAAGTTCCCAATTTAAAAATGCCCCTTTTGCCTATGGGCGATCCTGGAATTTTTATGAAAAAAATCATACTTTTCGGTCAGTATGGGTAGAACCATTTCATGAAAATAGACTAGCTCTGCGTTGTATTATCTCTCAGCCTGCAACTTTGATTAGACGATCTGCTTGGGAAGAGGTAAGGGGGGTAAGTAATCAGTTTCAACTTGCGATGGACTATGATCTATGGTGGCGGTTATTTAGAAAATTTGGCACCCCTTATTTTATAGATCAATTTATTGCGGTGAATAGAGTACATACTGAAACGAAAACTAACACTCAGCCTAGATTGCATTACCAAGAAGCAATAAAAATCGTACACCAGCACTATGGAGCAATTCCCTTAAAATGGCGGCTTTTCTGGCCCTATAGAGTATGGCTTAAAAGCATCATGAATAGGTTCAGTGTTTAAATATTTTGTCTTTAATTGAAAATGAAAGTATTACATTTTTATAAAACTTATTTTCCAGAAACCATTGGAGGGGTTGAGCAAGTTATCTATCAAATAGCACGGGGTGTTTCAATCTACAGTATTGATACTGAAGTACTTACTTTAGCTCAAGAATCTAGTAAAAAACCTTTAGTTCTTGAAAATCACTTAATCTATCAAGCTAAATGTGACGTTCAAATAGCATCTACTGGTTTTTCCCGAGCAGCGTTATTTCGCTTTATGGAATTGGCAAAGCAGGTAGATATTATCCATTACCATTTTCCTTGGCCTTTTATGGATATAGTTCATTTTCTCTCATCAGTAAAAAAACCTACGGTACTTACTTATCATTCGGATATTATTCGTCAAAAGTTTTTACTTACTATTTATCGCCCTTTAATGAAATTTTTTTTAAATCGTGTTGATGCTATTGTTGCTACCTCACCTAATTATTTAGCTACCAGCCAAGTACTCGACGGATATCGAGGCAAGACAGAGGTTATTCCAATTGGTATTGATAAAAATACTTATCCTCAAGTGACTTCAGCAAAATTAAATTATTGGCGCAATCAAATAGGAGAAGGTTTTTTTTTATTTGTAGGTATGCTCCGTTACTATAAAGGATTGCATATTCTTTTAGATGCCCTGAAAGACACTAATTTTTCTGTAGTGATTGTAGGATCAGGACCTATTGAACACTCTTTAAAGCACCATGCAAAATCTCTAAAATTAAGAAATATCCATTTTCTTGGCACGTTACCTAATGAAGATAAAGTTGCCTTAATTCAGCTTAGCTTAGCTATGGTCTTTCCTTCTCATCTTCGATCTGAGGCTTTTGGGATTTCTCTACTTGAAGGAGCTATGTACGGAAAGCCTATGATTTCTAGCGAAATTGGTACAGGTACTAGCTATATTAATATTCATAATGAAACAGGATTGGTGGTACCGCCTAGTGATCCGACTGCTTTTAGGAAAGCAATGGAATTTCTTTGGAACTCTCCTGATATTGCAAGAGCAATGGGGGGAAAAGCAGAAGCCCGTTATTGGCAACTATTTACTGGGAAGCACATGGCGAGATCTTATGCCCATCTCTATCAGAGATTATGCACTCCTTAAATTATAATCTAATAGGTACGGGTTTATTAATATGAATAGCTTGAGGGGTAAGCTGACAACTATAGGCTATTACTTCTACCCCTTGGGTTATCGCAAACTGTAATTTTTCTCCATAGACTGGATCAATATGATTTGCTGGAGAGAAATAATCACAATCTTCTCTCTGTATCAGGTAAAATATAACGCTACGACAACTTTTAGTACATATTTTAGCCAATTCATCTAAGTGTTTTGCACCTCGTGCAGTTACTGCATCTGGGAATAGTGCATTATTCTCCTCTCTAAGGGTTACATTTTTTACTTCCACGTAACAATGTTGTTGAGCGACGGGATTTTCTAGTAATAAGTCAATGCGTGAGTTTTGCCCATAAGGCACTTCTTGCCTTATTGTTTCATAGCCTAAAAGTTCTGATACCTTTTCCTTAGCAATAGCTTCTTTGACTATTCCATTAGCTCGCCCTGTATGGACTCCTACTAAACTAGTACCTACATCTATTAACTCTAAGGTATAGGGTAATTTTCGTTTTAGATTATCAGATTTAGAAATATATACTTTGGTACCCGCAGCAACTAATCCTTTCATTGAACCTGTATTAGGGCAGTGGGCAGTAATGAGCTCACCAGTGGCTAATTCAACTTCAGCAAGAAATCGTTGGTAGCGACGATGAAGGGTGCCAGCGAGTAGTGATTGTTGAAAATTCAAGAAAAAAATATCTAATTAAACAGAAGTAAGAAATTTATCAATTTCTTCCATAATATAATCATGTAAACGGGAAAGTTCTGGATCTCTTAAAAACCCAGAGCTACCACCAGACCAAAGTACCAAAGGTTCTTGCCTACCTTGATAGTGAGGAAGAAGCATTTTTACGGATAGAGCATAGGAATACCCTAAATAAGATGAAATTAACCTAAGATTAATTAGTATAGTAGCAGTGAGCTCTTCGTCATAGTTATCTACCACAGAAAACCCAGCGTCCTCCAAACTCTGCGAAATCTCTTTAACAAGTGCCTCTTCTTTTAAGCCAAACCGCTCGTAATCATGCTTTATCCCAGTGACTTTTACTACTACCGTGTCAATATCCTGAGAAGTGAGTGCTTCTTCTGCATTTACTTTCTCAAGTGCAATACCTAATATAAAAAATAGCAAGAGCCAAACTAAGGGCTTTCGATGCATAAAATATTCCTTTACTTATTATATAAATACTTTACATAGGCGATAAGTAATAACGCCAGTATAATAGATAGAATAAAAAATAATAGATTAGAGACCAATCGTGGCGAAATATAAAGAAACTTTAAATCTTCCTAAAACTGATTTTCCAATGAAAGCTAACTTGGCTCAGAGAGAACCAGAAATGCTAAAACGTTGGCAAAATATGGATCTTTATTACCAACTACGGCAAATAGGTCGTAATCGGGAGAAAAAATTTATTCTCCATGATGGTCCTCCCTATGCTAATGGTGCTATTCATATTGGGCATGCTGTTAATAAGATTATTAAAGATATTATCATCAAATCAAAAGCTTTAAACGAATTTGATGCACCCTACATCCCTGGTTGGGATTGCCATGGATTACCTATTGAACTTAATGTAGAGAAAAAATCAGGTAAACCTGGAATTAAAATTTCACCAGAAGATTTTCGCCAGAGATGCCGAAGTTACGCTAAAGAGCAAGTGAATACACAACAGGAAGATTTTAAGCGCTTAGGGGTATTAGGAGATTGGGATTATCCATATCTTACTATGGCCTATGGATTTGAAGCAAATATTATTCGAGCCTTAGGTAGAGTTATTGAGAATGATCATCTATATAAAGGAGTAAAGCCGGTTCATTGGTGTATTGATTGTGGATCTGCTCTAGCAGAAGCAGAAGTAGAATATCAAGACAAAACTTCCCTTGCTATTGATGTATGTTTTCCAGTGATTGACACTGGAACAGTGCAACATTGCTTCCAAATAGAGACTAAGAATAAAACTCCTATTAGTGTTGTCATTTGGACCACTACCCCTTGGACTTTACCTGCAAACCAAGCAGTAGCTTTAAATCCAGATTTGAACTACCTATTAATAGAGTATGTTAATTCAAATCAAACCAAATCATATTTAATTCTAGCTGCAGAACTCTACGAACAAGCACTTGCCCGTTATGGCATTGAGAGCGGTAAGATCGTTGCCTCTTGTTTGGGTAAAGCACTAGAAGGGATAAAGTTACAACATCCATTTTATTCTCGTATTGTCCCCGTTATTTTAGGAAATCATGTGAATTTAGAGGCGGGTACTGGGGCAGTTCATACTGCCCCTGCCCATGGTCAAGATGATTATGTAGTATCTCAATCCTATCAGTTACCTATTGACAATCCAGTGGGAAGTAACGGCTGTTTTTTACCAGATACTCCTCTTTTTGCTGGGCAATCGGTATTTAAAGTCAATGAAGCTATTATTCAAGTACTTGAAGGAAATCAAGTACTTCTTAGCAAACAATCTATTGGACATAGTTATCCCCACTGTTGGCGCCATAAAACCCCGATTATTTTTCGAGCAACCCCTCAGTGGTTTATTAGCATGGATCAACAAAATCTACGAGGTGCAGCACTAGCTCAAATTAAAGAAGTAGTTTGGTTACCCAGTTGGGGACAGCAACGGATTGAAGGAATGGTAGAAAATCGTCCAGATTGGTGTATTTCTCGTCAACGAACTTGGGGAACTCCCATTCCTTTATTTATTCATGCCCAAACAGGTAAGTTGCATCCTAATACATCTGAGTTAATAGAAAAAGTTGCTCAATTAGTAGAAAAATCAGGCATTGACGCTTGGTTTAGCTTAGATCCTGAAACCTTATTAGGCGATGATGCTAAGGATTATGAGAAAGTAAATGATACTTTGGATGTGTGGTTCGATTCTGGCGTAACTCATTCCTGTGTATTAGAAACAAGAGAGAACCTGAGCGTACCTGCTGATCTTTATTTAGAAGGCTCAGATCAGCACCGGGGCTGGTTTCAATCTTCCTTACTTACCTCTGTAGCTATCCGTGGTAAAGCTCCCTATAAATCTGTACTTACCCATGGATTTACGGTGGACGCAATAGGAAAGAAAATGTCTAAATCCAAAGGTAATGTGGTAGCTCCCCAACAGGTGGTAGGCAGTTTAGGGGCTGACATTCTTAGGTTGTGGGTGGCTGCTACTGATTATCGAGCTGAAATGAGTGTGTCTGATGAAATTTTAAAACGTATTGCCGATTCCTATCGGCGTATTAGAAATACAGCACGTTATTTACTCGCTAATTTAGATGGTTTTGATCCTAACACTCATCAAATTTCTGCAGTAGAAATGCTTGCCTTAGATCAATGGGCTGTGGATCGGGCGTATTTATTACAACAAGATATTATTCAAGCTTATGAAGAATATAATTTCCACCTTATTTACCAGAAAATCCATAATTTCTGTACGGTGGATATGGGAGGCATTTATTTAGATATTATTAAAGACCGTCAATATACTATAAATACTGAAAATAAAGCTCGACGATCAGCACAAACGGCTATGTATCATATTCTGGAAGCCTTTGTTCGTTGGCTTGCCCCTATTTTAAGCTTTACGAGCGATGAGATTTGGCAGTATCTACCAAACAGAAAAGATCCCTCTGTTTTTCTTACTACTTGGTACAAAGAACTAACACCTATTAAAAATGGTAGTCCTCAAAATCGAGAATTTTGGGCAATAATTTTAAAAATACGAGAATCAATTACAAAACAACTAGAACAGATTCGTGTAGCAGGGGCGATTGGCTCTTCCTTAGATGCAGAAGTGAATCTCTATGTAGATGAAAATTTATACCAAACACTTACGCTACTTAGTGATGAACTTAGATTTGTTCTTATTACCTCTTATGCTCGAATTTATCCTCTTGTAGAAAAACCTGAGCATGCCTTAGCCACAGAAGTACCCGAATTATGGATTACAATCAAAGCTTCAAATTATCCCAAATGTATCCGTTGCTGGCACCATCGAGCAGATCTTGGTACTTCGCCTACTCACCCAGAATTGTGTAATCGCTGCATTGAAAATGTAGATGGTGATGGTGAGCAAAGATATTATGCTTAGGATGGGCTAGAGAATGTTTAAGTGGTTAAATATATCTCTACTCATTGTGGTGGCCGATCAAATTGCAAAGTATTTGGCAGAAACTAATCTATCTCTTTATCAGCCGGTTGCTATATTTCCTTTCTTTAATTTAACCCTTGCCCATAATCCAGGAGCAGCCTTTAGTTTTCTTGCTGATGCAGGTGGATGGCAGCGATGGTTTTTTTTAGTTATTGCCCTAATAGTGAGCGGTATTCTACTTATTTGGTTATATAAAACAAAAAATAATAATCTAAAAGAATCCTTACCTATTTCTCTGATTTTAGGAGGTGCTATAGGTAATATCATTGATCGATTTATTCATGGATATGTTATTGACTTTATAGATCTATATTATAAGGATTGGCATTGGCCTGCCTTTAATATTGCTGATTCTACTATTACAGTAGGAGTGACACTTCTTGTTATAAACAGTTTAATACAACGCTCTTAGATAGAAAATTTAACCTCAATTTCGCCTCTAACCTCTGTTCTATTATCAAATTTTTAACTCCAGCACGCACTAGGTGTTTTCATTCCAGGTCCCAAACCGGGTCCATTTAAGGTAAGTGTAGTACATGCAACACTACCTTCACTATCATTTTGTTGAGATGTTCCAGATATTGCCGTTGCTGTCAGTATGTAATTATTGGTTGCGATACTAATACTATAGTTATAGTAATCATCCCCAGTAGTGCCGCCTATTTGGGAGAGATCATTACTATAAGATCCATTTTTTGCCTTGTACATTTCTAACTTAAGCTGATTCTCAGCTAAAGTTGCAATTGCAGTCGCACGCCGACCCTGATGAGTAATTTGCAGATAAGAGGAAATCCCAATTGAAGAAAGAACCATCAAAATAATAGCTGAAATAAGTATTTCAACAAGAGTAAATCCAGCATTTTTTTTCATTCTAATCATCCTTAAAAAAAGATCATATCTTGCTGATAAAAAATAGGTTTAATAAAAAAATTGTCATAATTAATAATTAAATATTAATATATCTATTAAATAGTTATATAAAAAATAAATAATAAAAAAATAATTTATGACATGCCATCATACTAATATAGCTACCTACACTAAAGATTCTGGTTTTACATTTCCAGAAATACTTACTGTGATGGTAGTCACAGCAGTTCTAGTCGGTACTGCTGCTCCAGCTTTCAATCAGTTATCAGATCTAAAAAGGCTAGAATCTGCAGCTGAAAAACTCTATTCAGATATGCAGTATGCCCGTACCAGTACCATTAATCAAAATACACCTGTCGGTATCTTCGTTCAATCGGATGGAAGTACTAATTGGTGCTACGGTTTAGCTCCAAAGCCAACATTAACTACTACTTGTGATTGTACTATTACTAGTGCTGGAACAAATTTTTGTACCCTAGACGGAACTAATCCATACATTATAAATAGCACTAATTTCAAAGGAATTTCTATCACAAATGTTTCCCCTCAATCATTTTCATTTACGCCACAACGGGGCACTGCCGGGACAGTAAGGGTTCAATTTCAATCAAAATACAATGAAATACTACAAGCCAGAGTAGCCTCTGGAGGTCGAATACGCATCTGTTCACCCAGTGGCTCAGGTAATGTTAAAGGGTATGCCACATGCTAGCAAGATTCAGATCAATGGGATTTCAAAAAGGATCTAGTTTAGTTGAGCTCATGGTTTCTTCAGCTTTAGGAATGATCGTGATGGGTGGAGCGCTGACAATGATGAGTTCTATCTTAAAAGCAAATAACACGACCTCCCAGATTAATTATCTCAATAGTGAATTAAATGTAGTAATGACAATGATTATCCGGGATCTAAGACGAGCAGGTTATTGGAGTGGTGCAATTAATAATTTAATTAGCAATACTACAACAGTACCTGCTAACCCATTTGCTCAAATTACAGTAAGCACAGATGGGACCTGTCTTTTATTTAGTTATGATTTTGATAGGAGCGGAACCCTTACTAATGCCAATCAATTTGGCTATCGATTAGACACGAGTGATAACGCTGTTGAAGTACGCCAAGCGGGGGCAGACTGTAGTGGCTCTGGGTGGCAAAATTTAACCGATGAAAGCACCCTTAATATAACTAATTTGCAATTTAATGATCTAAGCCCTCCTGCGTTGAATACAGGAAGTGGTGTCACGGTTCAAGTACGGAAATATCGCATCACTTTAGAGGGACAGCTTAATAGTGATTCTCAGATTTCTAAAACATTAGAGACTATTGTGAAAGTCAGAAACGATCAATACTTTTAATAGCTTAAAGTAGGATAAAAAAATATGAAAAGAAGAAAAAAAATCCCTGCTTTTTCGCAAAAAGGACTAGTGACGTTAACTGCGGCTATAGGCATGTCTTTATTAACTGCAGTCACTACATTGCACACTGCCAATATGGATATTACCGGGCAAAAAATATCATCTAATAGCCTAAGTACGAGTCAAAATTTTTCAACGGCAAATGCAGCTGCTAATCAGGATATTAATAGTATTATCAATAATCCAAATCTGGCTGATCCAACTAATCTTTTATGGCGTGCTTGCAATTCAAGATTCCCCTGTAGCGTGAGAGCAAAATATAACGATATTCCTTCTTGGAAATATCAAGCAAACGATAATGTAGGAATACAGAATCAACAATCCTTTTTACTACAAAATATTACTAATCCTTCCGTGATAATTGCAGTAACTCAGGGATCTTCTCCTACTGGAGGTCAAACAATTGTTCAGCGTGGACTGTATTTAATTTCCTCTAGTATTCCAGGACCTGTGCGTGCCCCGTTAGTTTCAGGATCAGCGATTACACTAAGTGGTAATGTCTCCTTTGGTGATGGCACCATGGCGATCTGGGCTAAAAATGCGGTACAGATGAGTGGTAACCTTACTATTGGTGGTGATATATCATCAACAAGCAGCATAGCTGCAAGCGGTAATATTACGTTTAATGGCGATTTATCTGCCACAAATGGCGTGTCAAAAAATGGCAATATTACTCTTAATGGTGATATATATAATCCCTCAGGCTCAAATAGTGCCCCACCTCCTACTCCTGTCCCCAGTGATTTATTTCAATATGTATTTAATACGCCAGTAAGCAATGCGCAGTCCATTCAAAATCAAGCAACTCAGCTTTCTAATTGTAATCAGTGGTCAGGTAATAAGACAGTAAGTGGCGGGGTTTATTGGATAACTGGAAATTGCACCATTAGTGATAATGTTACACTAGGTACTGCAAGTAACCCAGTGATTATTATAGCTACCGGAAATGTAACGATTACTGGCAATACAACAATGAACGGTCTTTTATATAGTTATCAAAATATAACGGCATCTGGAAATTCTGTACAAGGTACCTTGGTAGCAAATGGCACAATTACTGCCAGTGGTAACCTTACCTATAACAGTGGGATATTGAAAAAAGCCTACCAAGGTATTGCTATTGGCAGCGGTGGATTAGTATCAGTCCCTTATAGTTGGATAGATGGTGGCTAAATGAGTTGCTTAAGATATTTTAAGGCTATTCCTAGGGAAAAAGGGCTAGGGATGGTAGAGCTGATGATTACCATTGTTATTTTAAGTGTTACGATGGTGGCTACCGCAAAACTACAAGGAATACTATTGCAAAGTAGTAGTGAAACCAACCAGCGAACTACTGCTTTAAATTTAGTCCAAGGAAAGTTAGATGATCTGCAAGGATCCTTTAATCAGCTAACTGGAGCAACTAATTCATTTGTCAACATCCAAAGTGGAGCAGATACAGATATTACGATTAATAATATATCTTATGCACGCAGTTGGACTGTTGAAGATAATTATTATTGCCCATATCCCACAATTGCTTCTTCTTGTCCCAGTAAATCTTATCCAGACTTTAAACAAGCCACTGTAACTGTAACTTGGGGAGATAATCAATCTATAGTACTGACAGATAATATTAATGCTCCAAATTTTTCAGGAGAATCTCAGGTTATTCCTGCTCTTTTTAGTAACAATAATTAATTGTTAAATCCATTCATCAATTCTAATCCTATATAATAAACTCTCTAATAATGAGTTTTTAGGATGTTTTAGGGTGGATCAAGAGATTACTATTATTGGGGGAGGCATTATCGGTATGCTTACTGCCCGAGAACTCCACCTGAATGGTTTTAAAGTTACCCTATTAGAAAGAGGGCAGTTAGGCTATGAAGCCTCATGGGCAGGGGGTGGTATTTTATCTCCTGTCTATCCATGGCATGAACCTGATTCCGTCAATCAATTGGTTGCTTGGAGCCAGCAGCACTATCAAACTCTTTGCCAAACTATTAGAGAGGAAAGTGGGGTAGATCCAGAATGGACACAATGTGGGTTGCTCACGTTAGATATAGCTGAACAAGCGCAAATCCAATCTTGGGCAAATCACTGGAATATCTCTACTACCTTAATTCAGCCACACCATGAGCAATGGCCCCATGGGTTAAGCGGGGAATCTGGATTCTATTTACCGAAAACTGCCCAAGTGCGTAACCCAAAATTAATGCAAGGATTACGCTTTTATTTAAGGAAGTTAGGGGTAACCATCAAAGAAAACTGTGAAATTACTAAATTATTGATTCGTAATGGATCTATTGCTGCAATAATTACAAAAAACCAAAAATTCCCAGTACGTCAAGTGGTTGTTGCTGCAGGTGCTTGGAGTGGTCAGTTCTTAGAATCGATTGATATTCAAATTCCTATAACTCCCGTACGAGGTCAGATAATTGCTTTTAAAGGCGATCCTCAATTACTCTCTAAAATTGTTGTCGCCCAAGGTCATTATTTAATCCCTAGAATGGACGGGCATATCCTAGCAGGAAGTACCATAGAACATCAAGGATTTAATAAATCAACGACTCAAAGAGCACAAGAGGAACTTCAAGAATTTTCCTATTCTTTTATGCCTTGCTTGCAATCTTTACCTATAGTATACCACTGGGCAGGGTTACGCCCTGGATCACCCCGTGGCATTCCCTATATTGGTGCTGTTCCTGATATTGAAGGATTTTATCTTAACGCAGGGCATTTCCGTAATGGTATTGTAACAGCACCTGCTTCTGCTCGATTACTTACCGATATTATTTTGCAGCGAGATTCTATTTTAGATCCTACACCATATGCTTTAGATCGCTAGCTTCATTTAACTTTTTAAGTAATTTTAAAGTAGGTGCTGGTAGTCCCAGTTGGTATGCTTTTTTAGTTGAAACCCAAGTTTTTTGATTCGATTCAGCAATATTATTATGTTCGCTGCTCACTTGTACTAAAACAGGATAAATATCTAAAATAAAATGAGTGAAGCGATGACGTAAAGAAGGTAATTTCTTAATACTTTCTACCTGATAATTAAAATTAAACTGATCTTCACACCAACTTTCTAAATTAGTTTCTATGGAACATTCTGGAAAACTCCATAATCCTCCCCAAATACCTGTAAGAGGGCGATGTTCAAGGAATATTTCTTGTTGATGATTAGATAAAATCACCATTTGAGTAGTCCGCAAAGATAAAGGGTTTTTCTGGGGCTTGGGTACAGGATAGTTACCTTGAGTTCCTAAAAAATAGGCTTGGCAAGAATCTTTGATGGGGCAAATAGAACACTTGGGACGCTGTCGAGTACAAACCGTAGCACCTAGATCCATGAGTGCTTGTGTATAGTCAGCAACTCGTTCAGTAGGTAGTAACTCTTCAGCATATTGCCATAACAGCTTTTCAATTCTAGGATGACCAAACCAGTCATTAATGGCATATTGGCGGGTTAGAATCCGTTTTACGTTACCATCTAAAACAGGATAGGACTGATTTAATGCTAACGCTAGAATTGCCCCTGCAGTAGATCGGCCAATCCCTGGTAGTTTTATTAAATCCTCAAAATGAGGAGGAATTTCCCCATAGGTATCCCAAGCTATTTGAGCTGCTCGATGTAAATTACGCCCTCTTGCATAATAGCCTAATCCAGCCCAAAGTTCTAAAACTTCATCTACGGATGCTTGAGCAAGACAAGATAAATCAGAAAAATGCTTTGTAAAACGCTCATAGTAAGAAATTACAGTAGTCACTTGGGTTTGCTGAAGCATAATCTCCGAAACCCATACTCGATAAGGGGTAGGATTTATTTTCCAAGGCAGATGTTTACGCCCGTAGGAATCAAACCACTCGAGGAGTGATTGGCTAAAACTAACTAGATTTTCTTGTTTCAAGAACTAGAAAAAATGCCCATCCTAATTATTAGGATGGGCAATAAGAAAAATTAAATTTCGGAGAAGCTAATTATTTAAATAATCCTCTTATTCCTTTTTGGATCGCATTATCTAGCACCTTTCCTGAATCAGAGTTACCATCTGAGCCAGCTGAATTAGAATTTTCTTGATTGTTAGATTGCCCTCCTAGAATGTCTCCTAAGATACTTTGACCTAAACCCTGTTTTCCGCTTGAACCGTTTCCAGCATCTGCAGGTGTTGCATTTCCCTGATTACCACTTGGTTGGCCTAGAATATCTCCTAGTAAACTTTTCCCTAAATTCTTTGTGCCACCATCTGATGCTCCTGCATCTCCTCCCTTCTGGATACCCAAAAGATTACCAATCTTACCCTTAATTGCTTGACCTGCTTTTCCTTGCATTACTGTACCCATATCCACATCATATTTTAATTGACTTAAGGTACCACTTACTTTTACTGGCACAGTAGTATCTTTTAAGCTAGGCAGGGTTACCTTCAATAGATAATCTACTTTTTCACTAGCAAGATTTGCTGTTCCCAATCCTGTTGCTGCTAGTGCAGGCGATTGAATGTTTAAATCAGAGTTTTTCAGTACCCCATCTACGGCAGAAAGTGTACCTTTTAATGAGCTAAATTTAGTTTCTTCTCCATTGTCAGTAGGAGCAGCAGCGAATGATTGTAGAGATTGGCTAAGAGAATCTCCTGATGCTAATCCTGCAATAGCACCAATACCAGATTGGATCATTTTCACAATATTCACCCCCCTAATGGCTCCATCGGTAAATGAAAATTCAGCAGAGCCATTAAGGTGTTGTTTCATAGCATCTGAGGACATACCAGCAGCAGTAAAATTAGATGCAAAATGGGTAGTACCTCGAATAGCGGTACTTCCGGAATAATCCTTAAGTAGCGGACCTACTTGAACATTAGCAAGTTTTTCTTGAGTTGAAAGTTGAGGTACTGCTCCTCTTACATCTAAATGCACATTACCATTAAAAGAGCCTTGATAAAGATCGGCAGCCATCGGATCAATACTGACCAAGCCATCTTTACCTACTAAATCTACTTGAACATTTTGCGTACGTAGCCCTTTAAAAATAAGTTCTCCTATTTTAAATGAGCTATTTATATTTAAAGCCCGAAGGGTATCAATAGGTAGTTCACTTGAATCTGAAGCTGTACTCACACTTGCTGTTTTTGATGGAGATCCTCCTAGCTTTTTATTTACCGGAGGTAAGTAACGATCAGCATTAATTTTATCTAAACTGAGATCGGATTGAATTCTAGGATGTACAAAATCATAGATTGACGCTGATCCTTGTAAGGTACTTTCATCTAATTTAAAAGTCAGCTGTTGTGCGTCAAGACTGGTAGGTGAGGCTAAAAATCCTAAATTTACTTGAGCAGAAGTTAGTGCTGATTTATCTGCGGTTGGTGGTAAATCAATGGCAAGAGCTTGTGCTACCTGACGTAAATTAAACTGATTACTTGATATCTGCCCTGTAATATGGGGAGCACTTAAAATTTGAGTACCGTTAATTTGCCCAGCAAGATTCATCCCCAACGCAGCTAAATTTAAATTTTGTACCGTAAGAGTTTCTTTATTTAAGTCAACATCAATACCAGTACTTAGCCCTGCATTTACAGGTTTAGGAAATTTAGAATCCTGCGCCTTGGTATCTAGTTTTAATCCTTTAAAATGGTATTGTTTTTTATCAAGATCCCCCTCTAACGCAGTAGTTAAATTAATTTGGGCATTCTGAGGTTTCTTTATTTGACTAGCCAGTTTCAGGCTATCAGCTTTAAGTTGATTTTTCACTAAAGAAATATTGGGAGAATCTAAGCTAATGTTAGCTTCTTTATCCCCTTTTACTTGGCTAGTGAGTTTTACATTATTAATCGTGTATTGCTCTTGAGCTAAAAATGCTTCGATATTCGCCCCAAGTTGGAGTGCTACTTGATCTACTGGGAGCGCTGATCCTGATGTGGTAAGTTTTAAGTCCGTATTTTTAAGTTGATAATATTTTTTATCCGTATTAGCAATAATGTTTGCACCTAACTGTAAATCCAGTGCTTTAATAGGTAGTTTTGGGCTATTACTAATTAATTTAAGGTAGGTGTTTTGAATTTGATAGCCATTCTGCTGGGTAGGGGTAACGTTTCCACTAAAATCTAATCGCCCATTAAGTTTAGGTTCAACGGCGCTAAAATCGCTACCTAATTTCACAGGTGTAGTTTTCCCGATAGTAAGCGGAACTGCACCTGCACTTACATCTCCCTTAATTTTAAGGGTGCGTAGCACCCCGATAGGGGATTTTTCCTTAGTAGGGGTTGTTTTAATTTTAGGAGGGAGGTAACGATCCGTGTCTACCTTATCTAAAGTGAAATCATAATGAATAGCAGGTTGATTAAAACTCTTTACCGAAGTAACTCCTTGCAAAGTGCTACTATCTAGCTTTACAACCACTTTATTAGCATTAAAACTAGTTTTAGAAGCAATAAATCCTAATCCTAGCTGTGCTGCAGTTAATGCGGTTTTATCTGCAGTGGGGGATAATGTAATTCCTAAGGAATCGGCAATTTGCCTTGGGTTGAATTGGTTACTTGCTAGATTACCGTTAAAGACTGCTTTATCCCCTAGTATTTGGGTACCCGTAACTTGCCCCTTAAGCTTTATGCCAAAAGCATCTACCAACAGATTTTGCAAAGCTAAGGTTTCTTTATTTAGATCCACACTAATTCCGCTGGTACCTATACCAACATTAATCGGTTTGGAGGATTGCTCATTTTGAGCTTGAGCTTTAAGGACTAAATTTTTAACCCCATAGCGTTTCGTTTCTAGATCTCCAATGATAGAACTCTTTAATGCAAATAAAACTTCTTGAGGCTGTTTTTTTTTGCCTACAAGTTTTAGGTCATCTATTTTAAGGAGGCGATTTTTGAGTAGAGCAGCTCTAGGTGAATCTAAAGAAAATCGTACTGGTTGATCTCCCTGAACATCTCCAGTTAGTTTTAGACTATTGATTGTGATTTGCTCTTTAGCTAAAAAAGCATCGATGTTAGCCCCTAGTTGGAGTGCAATTTGTTGTACTGGTAAGCCACTACCAGAAGCAGTAAGTTTTACGTTAGTATTTTGAACTTGATAATATTGACTATCTAAATCGGCGTTAACAGTACCGCCGAAATCCAAATGCCCACTCATATTGGGATCATTGGCTTTAAAATCTGTATTTAACGCAATATTAGCAGGTTTACCCATCTCTAAAGTATCACTGGTGATATTAAAATGATTAATATCGTAACTCTTCTTTTCTTGATCATCTCGGTAGCTAATATGAGCATCTTGGATACTAATCCCACCAATGGTTATCCCTGCAATAGCCATAGAGGATTTTTTATCTTTACTCTGATCTTCATCCTCTGTAGATGCTTTAGTAGACTGCTCTTCTTTCTTAGGCTGAGATAGATCTTCCCAGTTGGTTTTTCCTTGAGCATTTTTAATTAAATTGACATCTAATCCATCCAGAATGACAGTACCTATTTCTATTTCCTTCTTTAATAAGGGAAGGATTTTTACCTTAACTTGAATATCATCTAGTTTGGCAAAAGGACTTTGACTAAAACCCGGTGGGTTACTGAGGCTAATGTCTTCTATTTTTGCCCCTAACCAAGGAAAGAAGCTGAGGTTAATGTCTCCTCCAAGGCTAAGATCTCTGCCGGTGGCTTTTTTGACTTGTTCGGCAATTTGGGGCTTGTAGTTATTGGGGTTGATTATAAATGGGGCTGCAATTGCCGCTATTATAATGAGCAGCAGTAGTATTCCTACCGTGGTAAATAGTATCTTTAGCAGTTTCATCATTGGCGCCTTGGTTTTATAAGTTTCATAAATTACGCTTTGTTTCTTATTATTCTACAAAAAAAAGGGGTAGCCTGTAATAATACAAGCTACCCTAGATAAATTTTCTTATTTCTTAAGGAAGAAACCCTTTTAATTTATCTTGAATCATGTCTTTGGTTGCCTCTCCTTTAATAGTATCAATCGCACCTGAAGCTCCTTTCCCAGATTCTTTGCTGCCACCACCTAAAAGATCACCTACGCCTCCTAGAGGACTTCCTCCTTTACCTCCCATAAGGTTTCCTGCCTCTTTCATTAACCCACCTTTCAGATCTTTTCCAACTTGTCCTTGCATGAGACTAGCCATATCTACGCCATATTTAGGCTGACTTAGCGTACCACTCACCTGTACTGGGATAGTTGTACCTTTAAGTTCATTAGCAAGTAAGTCAAGCTGATAGCTAATATTTTCATTAACTAGATTGGCAGTTCCTTTTCCTTTTGCTTGGAAGATAGGCGATTGAAGATCAAGATCATTATTTTCAACCACGCCATTTGTTGCAGCTAGAGTTCCTTTAATAGAGCCAAATTTTGTTATTGCATCACTATCTCCACCTGAAGCTAAAGAGCTTAAAGAGCTTAGTCCACCACCAGAGGCTAATGCAGCTATCCCTCCACCAGAGGCTAAAGAAGCTAAACCACCGCCTCCACCTGATAAAAGACCGCCTACTTCCTTAATCATTTTAGAAACATCTACGCCTCTGAATACCCCATCAGCAACGGAAAATCCAGCAGTTCCATTTAAGTTACTTTTAATTGCATCTGAATTAGCTCCAGCTGAAGTGAAATTTGCATTTAAATTAGTGGTTCCTTGTAGGGTATCTCTTCCAGAATAATCTTTTAGTAAGGGACCAATTTGAAGATTGGCAAGTTTCTCATCTAAAGCTAGCTTAGGTGTTTGTCCTCGAGCATCTACGGTTGCATTAGTATTAAATGTACCTTCATAGAGTTTAGCTGCAACAGGACTTACCTTTACTAGTCCATTTTTAGCATTGACTCCCATTTGAATATCTTGAATTCGAAGATTATTCATAACGAGTGCACCTATCTTAAATAGGCCATCAATATTGAGTTTTCGAAGAGTATCTACAGGAATCTCTCCAGAGTTTTTGGATTTTGTATCTTTAGTAGCTGAAGAAGAGGAAACCGCAGGTATCTCTTTTTTAGATTTTTCAGTTTTTGGAGGAAGGTAGCGATCTGCATTAATCTTATCTAAAGCTAGGCTGTAACGAATCGCTGGTTGTTTAAAATTTTTTACTGATGCGTTCCCCGCAAGAGTGCTTTCATCTAATTTAACAATGAGCTTATTTGCATTAAAACTATCAGAGGAAGCACCAAAAACTAAGCCAAGCTGCATCATAGTGAGTGCTGTTTGATCAGCAGTAGGTGGTAGTTCGATACCTAGAGAATTAGCGATTTGTTTTGGATCAAATTGATTACTGGCAAGTTCCCCATTAATAGTTCCACCACTAAGTATTTGAGTGCCACTTGCTTGTCCCTTAAGTTTTAATCCAAAAGCATCAATCAAGAGATCCTGTAGAGAAAGCGTTTCTTTATTTAAATTTACGTTAATCCCGCTTGCACCTATGCTTGCACTTACCGGCTTAGCGAATTGCTCTCCTTGGGCATTAGTTTTTAAGTTTAAATTTTTAACGCTATATTGTTTGTTTTCTAAATCGGCGTTAACAGTACCGCCGAAATCCAAATGCCCACTCATATTGGGATCATTGGCTTTAAAATCTGTATTTAACGCAATATTAGCAGGTTTACCCATCTCTAAAGTATCACTGGTGATATTAAAATGATTAATATCGTAACTCTTCTTTTCTTGATCATCTCGGTAGCTAATATGAGCATCTTGGATACTAATCCCACCAATGGTTATCCCTGCAATAGCCATAGAGGATTTTTTATCTTTACTCTGATCTTCATCCTCTGTAGATGCTTTAGTAGACTGCTCTTCTTTCTTAGGCTGAGATAGATCTTCCCAGTTGGTTTTTCCTTGAGCATTTTTAATTAAATTGACATCTAATCCATCCAGAATGACAGTACCTATTTCTATTTCCTTCTTTAATAAGGGAAGGATTTTTACCTTAACTTGAATATCATCTAGTTTGGCAAAAGGACTTTGACTAAAACCCGGTGGGTTACTGAGGCTAATGTCTTCTATTTTTGCCCCTAACCAAGGAAAGAAGCTGAGGTTAATGTCTCCTCCAAGGCTAAGATCTCTGCCGGTGGCTTTTTTGACTTGTTCGGCAATTTGGGGCTTGTAGTTATTGGGGTTGATTATAAATGGGGCTGCAATTGCCGCTATTATAATGAGCAGCAGTAGTATTCCTACCGTGGTAAATAGTATCTTTAGCAGTTTCATATTTTTATCCTTTTTGGATTACATGATTAATCACTTTAGAAAATTTTAAAAAACCCACTAATTTAATAGTACTAAGTAACTGCAACAGCAATTATGCTGTTATCTAAAATAAATTTTTCGATTATAACCTATAGTGCAAATGGTGATGATTATCTAGGTAGGTGTTACTCTTAGGTTTCAAATTATTTTGTTATACTCGATGAAGTATGAGCTCTAGGACTAGTTTGCTTCCAAAATAGGCAAGCATCAGAAAGAAGAAACCGCTTAAAGTCCAACGTATTGCAATTTGTCCTCTCCAACCAAAACGCCAGCGACCCCATAATAAATTGCCGAATACAAACCAAGCAATAATTGAAAATACAGTTTTATGAGCAAGATGCTGAGCAAACATATCTTCTAAAGGAATAATGCCACTAAATAAACTTAAAGAGAGTAGGATAAATCCTAGAGTAAGGAGCTGAAATAGAATACTTTCCATGGTTTGCAAGGGAGGAAAAGCACGCACAAATCCTCTTAAGCGCTTGTTACGAAGGTAGTTATCCTGAACTGCAAGCAAAATAGCCTGCATCGCTGCTAAAGCACATAGACTATAGGCAAAGAAAGAAAGTAAAATATGAATCTCAAGTGGTTTTTCTGTTGTGCTTAATTCAGCACTATAGGGGATAATAATATGGCTTTCTGGAAATAGATTCTGCAATCCTAAAGCAATTGCTGCAAAAGGGTAAATACCAATCCCCATATTTTCTACTGGTTGTCTTAAGCTAGCAATGATTAGCAATGCTGCCATTAACCAAGCTACAGTAGATAAAGCATTAGTGAGACTTAGATTTATACCAGCTGGGGTAAAAAGAAAATCTCTTAGTACTAGAGTATGAAAAATAGCACCTATAAACCCACAGATATTAACTAGTCGTTTATGGCTATTTTTTGGATTTTTTGTATTTGTACTAAGTAAATAACGTACTAGCAACATACTTGCAGTACAATAACATATCACCCCTGAGATGGTCTCAAAAAATATAAATTGCATAACAATACATAATATAAATAAGTATTAAGTCATCTAGATGTAGATTTTACCACTACATTACTTTTAACTTTATATTAAAAATAAGTGGTTACTTACTCCAGTGGATTTCCGCATTACTCTACTTCCCTACAAAATTAGGTATTATCCAAAAATATTAATAAACTTACCCTAAAGAGGATATATTATGTTTGATAATTTAACAGACCGTCTTGGTCAAACATTAAAGCGGTTGCGAGGGCAGGCACGTCTTAGTGATGAAAATATCAAGGATACCCTACGGGAAGTTCGTGTTGCCCTATTAGAAGCTGATGTTGCTTTACCCGTTGTTCGAGATTTTATTGCTAAAGTGCAAGAACGAGCAGTAGGTCAAGATGTTGTGGGTAGTCTTACCCCTGGGCAAGCCTTTATTAAACTAGTATACGATGAATTAGTAGATACCATGGGGGAATCTACTCAGGGCTTGAAACTAGACACCCGCCCTCCTGCGATTATTTTAGTGGCTGGGCTACAAGGTTCAGGAAAAACCACTACAGTAGCTAAACTTGCTCGCTGGCTTACTGAACAAAAGAAAAAATCAGTACTTGTTACCAGTGCTGATATTTATCGACCTGCCGCAATTCAACAATTAGAAACCCTAGCCAATGAAATTGGCGTTCATTTTTATCCTAGTCAAACTAATCAAAGCCCAATTACTATAGCTAGAGGGGCCATTAGACAGGCGCAGCTCCAAACGCTTGATGTGCTTATTGTAGATACGGCAGGGCGACTCCATGTTGATGATGAGATGATGGCAGAGATTAAAAATCTTCATCAAGCGATTTCTCCAGTTGAAACTTTATTTGTCGTAGACAGTATGACTGGGCAGGATGCTGCAAATACTGCTCGTGCTTTTAATGAAGCTCTAGATTTAACAGGTGTAGTACTGACTAAAGTAGATGGAGATGCTCGAGGGGGAGCAGCACTCTCGATCCGTCATATTACTGGTAAGCCCATTAAGTTTATTGGTCTTGGAGAAAAAACCACAGCACTTGAATTATTCCATCCAGATCGGATTGCATCCCGTATTCTTGGTATGGGGGATGTACTCAGCCTTGTTGAAGAGGTAGAGCGCCAAGTTGATAAAGAGCAAGCAGAAAAATTAGCAAAAAAACTTAAGAAAGGTAAAGGATTCGATCTAGAGGACTTTCGCCTGCAATTACAACAAATGAATAAAATGGGGGGAATTGCTAATCTTTTGGATAAGCTTCCTACAATGAATCTACCTGCTAATGCGGTAGATAAAATTAATGATAAGGAATTTATTCGACTAGAGGCGATTATTAATTCTATGACGTTCCAAGAGCGTCGCCAGCCAGAAATTATTAAAGGTTCTCGAAAAAAGCGTATTTCTGCCGGATCGGGTACTCAGGTACAAGATGTGAATCGTTTACTCAAACAATTTACCCAAATGCAAAAAATGATGAAAAAGATGTCTAAGGGGGGAAAGCTTGCAAAACTAATGAGTAGTATGGGAAGTAAAGCAGCATCTAGGCTACCATTTTAAATAGATACTTTTCAAAAAAGTTGGGTTAGCGTAGAATCTACAAATTTATTTAGAGATTACTAGGAATATGAATCTATGGTAGTTATTCGCTTAGCTCGAGGTGGTGCAAAAAAACGCCCTTTTTATACTATTGTGGCTACTGATAAACGCAATAGACGAGATGGACGGTACATTGAACGATTAGGTTTTTTTAATCCTATTGCGACAGGTGGAGAAATTCCACTAAAAATAGATGTAGAACGTGTAAATTATTGGTTATCTCAAGGTGCACAACCTTCTGATCGGGTAACTCAATTAGTAAAATCCTATAGTAAAGAAAATCATAATTAGTATTAAATCTGATTATTTCAACAAATAGAGTGAAAGATGATTTTTGTCTATATACTCTAGTTGGGAAAATCTCAGGACTATATGGGGTTCGAGGCTGGGTAAAAGTCTATTCTTATACCGATCCCCCAAGTAATATCCTAAGTTATAATCCTTGGTACTTAAAAACAAATAACGACTGGCAGATATTTGCTTTAGTAGATGGGCATGTCCATGGAAAAAAAGTCGTAGCTTGCTTAGAAGGAATGACCGATAGGGATGTTGCGGCACAATGGATAAATTGTTCTATTGAGATAAAGCACGATCAATTAGCCCCTCTAGAATATGGGAAGTATTACTGGGCAGATTTAATTGGATTAGAAGCTGTTACAGTTACTGGATCTATTCTAGGTCGGGTGGTTCAACTACTAGAAACAGGGGCAAATGATGTTCTAGTAGTAAGGGGAGAACAAGAGCGGTATATTCCTTTTTTGCTTGAATCCACAATAAAGCAAATCGACCTTACTAAAAAGGTAATTATCGTAGATTGGGATTTAGATTTTTAAGTAAATTTAATTTCACTTAAAAATAGAATATATGAACTTTGGTGTTATCACTCTATTTCCTGGGATGTTTTGTGCACTAACACAGTATGGTGTAGTAGGAAGGGCAATCAAGCGAGGGATTTCTACTCTAGATTTTTGGAATCCAAGAGATTTCTCTCCTAATCTTCATAATACGGTTGATGATCGCCCTTATGGAGGCGGATGTGGTATGGTAATGAGTGTTCAACCCCTCCATGATGCCATTTGTGCTGCTCGGCTAAAACTTGGAGATTTGTGTAGAGTAATTTATCTCTCACCGCAGGGGAAAAAACTAGATCAATCAGGACTAAATACACTATCAAAATATAATAAACTTATTCTAATAGCAGGTCGTTATGAAGGTATAGATGAACGACTTATAGAAATGGAAGTTGATGAAGAGTGGTCAATTGGAGATTATGTATTAAGCGGTGGAGAGCTTGCGGCAATGGTGCTTATTGATGGTTTAACTCGGCTTCTTCCAGGTGTTTTAGGCAGTGAAGAATCAGCCCATCAGGATTCCTTTATAAATGGATTATTAGATTATCCCCATTATACTCGTCCAGAGAGTATTGGGGATTCTCAAGTACCTCCAGTACTACTTAGTGGTAATCATCAGGCTATTTATCGTTGGCGTCTAAAACAGTCTTTAGGGAGAACGTGGGTAAAGCGCCCAGATTTATTTAATACATATAGGCTCACTCAAGAGCAAGAAGACTTACTTAGGGAATTTATTCAGGAATATCAGGAAAATAGAGAATATAAAAATGGGTAATAAAAATAGCATTATTGAAGCAATTGAGGCGGCACAGCTTAGACAGGATATACCAGACTTTAACCCTGGCGATACGATACAAGTAAATGTACGCGTTATTGAAGGGGAGCGGGAGCGCATTCAAGCATTTGAAGGTATCGTTATTGCAAAACGAAACCGTGGTCTTGGATCAGCTTTTACCGTAAGGAAAATTTCCTATGGAGAGGGAGTAGAACGGGTTTTTCAAACCCATAGCCCTGCAATTGCTAGTATTGAAGTAAAACGACGGGGAGATGTCCGCCGAGCAAAACTTTATTATTTACGTAATTTAAGAGGTAAAGCAGCTCGAATTAAAGAAAAAATTGCTGTTAAAAGTTAATTATGGATATAGCCCATGGATATGCAGCAGTTCTTACTACACCATTGGGTAAATTAGGTATATCTACCTGCGAGACTGGAGTAACTGGTTTATCGTTTTTATCACCAGAAACTCCAGACTTCATAGCAACAACGCCGCTAGCCAAAAAAGTTTCCTCACAACTTCAAGCATATTTTATAAATCCTCAGATGGATTTTGATTTACCCATGCTATCTGAAGGCACTTCCTTTCAAAAAAAAGTATGGCAAGCTTTACGTACTATACCAAGCGGTACCACATTAACCTATGGGGCATTAGCACAACAGCTTAAAACAAGTCCCAGAGCTATTGGAGGAGCCTGCCGTTCTAATCCATTACCTATTTTTATTCCTTGTCACCGAATAGTATCTCAACAAGGGTTGGGAGGATATAGCGGTTCTGTAGAAGGACCTAACTTAGATATTAAATCTTGGCTATTGTGCCATGAAGGGTATTCTATTAAGCATGGCTGATCGTGGCTATGATCAAAAATATCTTACCTATTTTTTAGATTCCCTGCGCTGGGAATCAGGGTTATCAGAAAATACCCAATATGCTTATTATTATGATTTAAATCAATTTCTCAATTGGCTATTTCTGCAAAACAAAACAATACTTAATGCACAACAAAAAGATTTACGTAATTATTTGTTTCATCAAGTAGATAGCCATTATAAACCACGGAGTATCGCTCGTACTGTAGCGAGTTTACGGCGCTTTTATCGCTACTTAGTCCGAGAAGAGGTTTGTGATAGTGATCCAAGTTCTTTTATCCAGACCCCTAAATTAGGTAGATCCTTGCCAAATTCGCTTACTGAAGAGGAAGTAGAATCTTTAATCAGTGCACCTAATATATCTTGCTCACTAGGAATGCGGGATCGTGCTATGCTGGAGACATTGTATGCTACAGGACTAAGAGTATCAGAATTGGTTAATCTCACTTTAACACAGATTAACTTTCGCCAAGGTGCTGTGCGAATAATGGGTAAAGGTAATCGGGAACGGTTAGTACCGCTAGGAGAAGTTGCATTAAGCTGGCTAGCTCGTTATAGAGATGAAATTCGCCCAGAAATTCTTAAAGGGCAAGCAAGTGAATTTCTATTTCTTACCCAACGAAAAGCAGAGATGACTAGACAGGGGTTTTGGTATTTAATTAAACGTTATGCACAACAGATAGGTATTAGTAAGCCACTTTCTCCCCATACACTACGTCATGCATTTGCAACCCATTTATTAAACCATGGTGCGGATCTAAGAGTAGTACAAATACTGTTAGGACATACTGATCTATCAACAACACAAATTTACACCCATGTAGCAAGGACTAGATTACAGAAAATTCATCAGCAATACCACCCTCGTGGGTAAAGTGAAGATAGACTTAATTTCAAATGGTTTAATGAAAGAGAGAACATAGTATGCCTTCTTTTGATATTGTCTCCGAAGTAGACAAACATGAGTTAAAAAATGCAGTTGATCAAGCTAATCGTGAAATTAGCACACGTTTTGATTTTCGTGGGACTGATGCCGTGATTAAGGAATCAGATGGGGAGCTTATTTTTGAGGCAGAAAATGAATTTCAACTCCAACAAATGGGTAATATTTTAGATACTAAATTAGCTAAACGAAATATTGATGTTAACAGTTTAGAGGCTAAAGAGCCGGAAGTTTCTGGTAAAAGAGCACGGCAGACTATTCAAATTCGCCAAGGAATTGATAAGGATATTGCTAAAGAAATTACTAAATTAATTAAGGAAAGCAAGCTTAAAGTACAATCAACTATCCAAGGAGATCAGGTAAGAGTATCTGGCGGTAAACGAGATGATTTACAGCAAGTCATTGCAATTCTAAGAGAATATAAAATCAGCTTACCTCTGCAATATATTAATTTCCGTGATTAATAAAAGCATAAATTTTATTCTATGTATTTAATATTTAATATTATCTTCCTAAGTATATTAATTACTTTTTCAAGTCTAGGAACTGCAGATGAGCAGCAGGAAAATTCTATTAAAGAATTCCTAAAAAAATGGGCACCTGATGCAAAACCTCAGAGTATTAAACCCACTTCTATACCTAATCTTTATGAAGTCATACTAAGTGGACAAATATTTTATCTAACTCAGGATGGGCACTATGCTATTCAAGGGCAGATAATTGATTTAGCCACTCGCACCAATTTAACGGAAAAGCGAGTAAAAGAGATTCGAGCAGCTGCTATTAATGGACTGGATGAAAAAGACATGATTATCTTTACCCCTAAAGATTATAAATACACGGTAAGCATCTTCACTGATATCGATTGCCCCTATTGTCGCCAAATGCATCAACACATTGATGAATACAATAAATTTGGGGTTAAAGTACGATATCTTGCTTTTCCTCGTGCAGGAATCGGTTCATCGTCCTATGATAAAGCAGTTAATGTATGGTGTGCTCAAGATAGGCAAAAAGCAGTCACTTTAGCAAAAGCAGATAAACCTGTAAAAAATACTACCCAGTGCACGAATCCTGTTGCTGATCAATTTCTCTTAGGCGAACAAATTGGTGTAAATGCTACCCCTACCTTTATTTTAAAGGATGGTACGATGATTCCGGGATTTATTCGTCCAAGCTCTTTAATAAAATTACTGGAACAAAATGCTAATTCAGCAAGTTAGTTAATTAAAGAAAAATTATCTCTATTATAGACAAGGATACTTTTTTTATTAAACCAATCCCCTAAAACGATTCTTCGTTTTGGATTATTGTTTATTGAAAACTCATGTATTCCTTGGCGATGGGTATGACCATGGATAATTTGGGTCACTTGGTAATTTTGGATGATTTCCTCCACCGCATTTTGGTTTGCATCCATAATTTCTAATGGCTGACTTTGGGTATGTTCTCTACTTTTTTGCTGTATTCTTTGGGCTATTGCTTGACGCTGGGATTTTGGTAAAGAGAGATAGGTGTTAATCATAATGGGACGTCTAAAGCGGGCTTTAGATCTCTGATATATCTTATCATCTGTACAGAGTATATCCCCATGGGTAAGTAAGGTTGGGATACCATAAAGATCAATCACTGTAGGATCAGGTAGAATTTGACAGCCACTCATTTTTGCAAATTCCTGCCCAACTAAAAAATCTCGATTCCCTGGAAGGAAATATACTTGCACTTTATTTTTTGATAAGCAATGGAGGGCTGGAGCTATAGCCAAACCCTCATCTGTAGGTGCATCATCGCCTATCCAAGAGTTAAATAAATCCCCTAAAATATAGAGGGTTTCTCCAGAAAACGTATCT
The DNA here is from genome assembly GCF_945836005.1 of Candidatus Nitrosacidococcus sp. I8. Lineage (NCBI taxonomy): Bacteria > Pseudomonadati > Pseudomonadota > Gammaproteobacteria > Chromatiales > Chromatiaceae > Candidatus Nitrosacidicoccus > Candidatus Nitrosacidicoccus urinae. Next base: position 527,549 of record NZ_OX241534.1, read on the forward strand.
TTAGCTAGAAATTCTAGAACTTGTTTTTGAGCATTTGGGTTTGTTGGGCTCAGATGTAAATCTGAGATAAAAAAAGTGGTCACAAAAATTTTTAATGAATTAATTTATTACGGATGCTTGCTTAATTATGATTTGTTTAAGTGGCACATCTGTATACCCATTTTGGCGGCCTGTAGGCGTATTTTCAATCGCTCTTACTATATCTATACCTTCAGTAACTTTTCCAAAAACTGCATATCCCCACCCTTGGGTCGTTTTGCTTTGAAAGTTTAAAAACTTATTATCTGCAGTATTAATAAAAAATTGAGCAGTTGCTGAGTTTGGATCAGGAGTACGGGCCATGGCAATAGTACCTATTTCATTTGCTAACCCATTGTCTGCTTCGTTTTGAATAGGAGAGTGGGTAGATTTTTGGTTAAACGTTTCATCAAACCCTCCCCCTTGAATCATGAAATTTTTAATGACTCGGTGAAAAATTGTGCCATTATAAAAGCCTTCATTTACATAATTTAGGAAGTTTTTAACTGAAATAGGTGCTTTTTCTGGATTAAGCTCAATGATAATATCCCCTAGGTTAGTCTCTAATTTAACATGGGGAGAAGATTTTGGGGTTGAACCACCACCAGCTTCAGCAGTTAATCCAAATATTCCCAATAATAAAAAAATAAATGTTCTTTGAAATATATGCATAGGATACCTATAGTATTTAATTTCACGATAAATTGTGCCCTCCATTATACGAATAATATTGTAGGGTGAGCAAAACTTAATAAAATATATTTCTAATATGGTGCTTTTTTATGATTAAAACCCGTTTTGCACCCAGCCCGAGTGGCTTATTACATTTAGGAAATGTGCGTACTGCCTTATTTAATGTGCTTTTTGCTAGTGCTAATCAAGGTATCTTTTTACTACGCATAGAAGATACTGATCAAGAACGAAGTGATGAAGAGTATATTACTGCCTTAGTGAAGGATCTAAAATGGCTAGATCTAATATGGCAAGAGGGTGTAGAAGTAGGAGGAGGCTATAGCCCTTATCGACAATCTGAACGAACTCAAATCTACCAATCATACTTTGATCAACTAGAAAATAAAGAATTAGCTTATCCTTGTTTTTGTTCACCTCAAGAGTTAAAGCAAGTACGTAAACGTCAGCTTGCCGCAGGCCAGCCTCCACGTTATCCAGGTACCTGTGCCCGATTAAGTTCAGATGAAATAAAAAGTAGGCAAGCTAATGGAATTCAACCTACTTTACGATTTCGAGTGCCTAACTCTAGCATTATAGAATTTACTGATTTAGTAAGGGGAGAGCAGTATTTTACCGCTCAGGATATTGGGGATTTTATTATTCGTAGAGCAGATGGCTCACCTGCGTTTTTTTTCAGTAATGCGATTGATGATTCTTTAATGGAAGTCACCCATGTATTGCGTGGTGAAGATCATTTAACCAATACTCCTCGACAAATTTTATTACTTCAAGCCCTTGAATTGCCTATCCCTGAATATGCTCATATTGGCTTAATTATTGGTCATGATAGGTCTCCTTTATCAAAGCGCCATGGTAGTCGCAGTATTACTGAGCTTAGGAAAGAGGGTTATTTACCTCTTGCCCTATGTAATTATTTAGCTCGGCTAGGGCATCACTTTGAAGATACTAATTTTCTATCTTTAGATACTCTAGCTAATCAATTTAAACTAGAAAATTTGGGAAAAGCACCTGCTCGGTTTGATGAATCTCAACTTATCCATTGGCAACGAGAAGGATTAATTCATAGTAACTTTGAAGCTTTAAAAGATTGGCTAGGAAATGATATTTTGGCAAAAATTCCAAGGGATCAATGCCAACAATTTATCGAAGCAATACGACCTAATATTCTCTTTCCTAAAGATACGTTGCGGTGGATTACTGCTATTTTCGATGAAAAATTAAACTATGAAAGTGAGTCTTTAAAAATTATTACGCAAGCCAATTCCTCTTTTTTTACCCAAGCACTTAAAGTAATAGATTTCTGTGGTTTAGATTTTAAAAAATTTATTACTGAATTAAAAAACACTACAGGGACTAGAGGTAAAGCCCTTTTTCAACCTCTCCGGGCTGCCCTAACCGGGGAATTGGATGGTCCAGAACTCGCTTTATTATTTCCATTGATAGGAATTGAAAGAATTCGCCAAAGATTAACCCAATGCTTGAATATATCTTAGCGAAACATAAGGATAAATAAATGTTGCATATTTACAATAGTTTAACTAAGAAAAAAGAGAAATTTATCCCTATTGAACCGGGTAAAGTGCGAATGTATGTATGCGGTATGACTGTATATGATAGAGCACATATAGGTCATGCTCGGGTAATGATTGTTTTTGACATAGTGGCTCGCTATCTCAGAACCAGTGGATTTGAAGTTAATTATGTGAGAAATATTACGGATATTGACGATAAAATTATTCAGCGGGCAAGTGAAAATAATGAGAACATTCAAACTTTAACTGCTAGATACATTCAAGATCTCTGTAAGAATTCTAATCAGCTTCAAATTATCCCTCCTAATAAAGAACCTAAAGCCACTGAATTTATAGCAGAAATTATTACTCTAATTGGGCAATTACTAGCAAAAAATTATGCCTATCAAGGAAAAAATGGAGATGTATATTTTGATGTACACCAGTTTAAACCTTATGGGTTGCTTTCTGGTAAACAACTTGAGGATTTGCGAGCAGGAGAACGGGTTGAGGTAAATGAGGATAAAAAAAATCCTTTAGATTTTGTACTTTGGAAAATGACAAAACCTAATGAACCTGCTTGGGATTCTCCTTGGGGATTAGGTCGACCAGGATGGCATATTGAATGTTCTGCTATGTCTCTTTATGAACTAGGATCTCCTTTTGATATTCATGGGGGAGGGCAGGATTTACAGTTTCCTCACCATGAAAATGAAATTGCTCAAAGTGAGGCAGCCACTGGGCATAAATTTGTAAACTATTGGATGCACAATGGTTTTGTTCGGATTAATGATGAAAAAATGTCTAAGTCTTTAGGAAATTTTTTCACTATTGAGGAGGTATTATCCCATTACCATCCAGAAGTATTACGTTATTTTATCCTCTCGAGCCATTATCGCAGTCCCTTAAATTATTCTGAATCTCAGCTTGAAACAGCAAAAAACGCTCTTACTCGTATGTATGGTGCATTAAGAGGTATTCCTGTACCAAAAATAGAAAATAAGCTATTGAATTCTTGGGATCATTCACTCATGACTCGTTTTTGTGTAGCCATGGATGATGATTTTAATACCCCAGAAGCCCTTGCTGTGCTAAATGAGACAAGGCGAGAATTAAACAATGCCAGAGAAAAAAATGATACGCAGCAAATAGATGAATTAGCAAACCCATTATATCTAATGGGTAATATTTTAGGGTTGTTGAATGCAGATCCAGAAGAATTTTTACGAGATTCAAGACAAATACATATAAAAGAAAATCAACTCTCAGATCAGCAAATAGAACAACTTATCCAACAAAGGATAGAGGCTCGCAAAAATAAAAATTGGTCAGAAGCCGATCGAATCAGAGATATTTTAAAAGAGCAGAATATCACCATTGAAGATACTGTGACAAAGACTTTATGGCGACGTAGCTAAGTTAACTCCATTTAGCTAATATTTTTATCCCGTTGTTCTGCCGCATAGAGGGTGTTTTGTAATAGGGTAGCAATCGTCATTGGACCTACTCCTCCAGGTACTGGAGTAATCCAAGCAGCTCGCTCTTTTGCTACCTCAAATTCCACATCCCCGGATAGAGTGCCATCTGCTTGGCGACTGAACCCCACATCGATCACAATCGCACCTGATTTAATCCATTCTCCTTTAATTAAATTAGCTTTACCCACTGCAGAAACCACAATATCTGCTTTAGAAACATGCTGTGCTAGATCTTTGGTCCAGCGATGACAATTGGTAACAGTACAGCCAGCAAGGAGTAGTTCTAAAGTCATGGGTCGTCCAACAATATTGGAGGTACCAATAATAACCGCTTCTAACCCTTTCAGATCTCGACTAGTATGAGCTAATAAAGTCATAATCCCATAGGAAGTGCAGGGTCTGAGCGTAGGTACTCGTAACGCTAATCGTCCTATGTTATAAGGGTGAAACCCATCCACATCTTTACTAGGATGAATTTTCTCAATAATTTCTTCAGAGCGAATATGCTCTCCAAGAGGGAGTTGGACTAAAATACCATCAATTTCTAAATTTTCATTAAGCTGATGGATTAGATTAATCAGATCATTCTGGGTGGTATCTGCTGATAAGTCGTAGGCTAAAGATTTAAACCCAACTTCTTCACAAGCTTTTCGCTTACTTCGTACGTAGGTTTGAGATGCTGGATCAGTGCCTAGAAGTATGACTGATAATCCTGGTGGGCGTAGCCCAAGATTTATTCTTTTTTGAACTTGTTGTTTTATCTCTTTTCGCAGTGTAGCCGCAACTGCTTTACCATCGAGGATTTTAGCGTTCATAAAAATTATTTAATTATATACTATATAGTCAATGTATAATGTATTATAATTGCACGAAATAAATGTAACTGTTATCAAGATTATTTGAATTATTACCGCTTTAATATTATTGCCAGTTACATCTTCTAATCATCATATTTCGGGGTATAGCGCAGTCTGGTAGCGCATCTGCTTTGGGAGCAGAGGGTCGGGGGTTCAAATCCCTCTACCCCGACCAATTTTTTTCGCTTGAACACTCTATTTCGTTGTATAATTTATCCATCTATTAACCAGCGCCTGTAGCTCACTCGGATAGAGCATCGGCCTTCTAAGCCGAGGGTAGCAGGTTCGAATCCTGCCAGGCGCGCCACACCTATTTAGAGAGTAGCACTCTTGGAAGCAGAAACTATAACCTCCAAAATTTTTGAAGACGTTATTCGCCGAAACTCAGGCGAATCCGATTTTCATCAAGCAGTAAAAGAAGTTCTTGAAACTTTAGGTCCAGTACTTAAAAAGCACCCTGAGTATGTGGATTATAAAATCATAGAACGAATTTGCGAACCAGAGCGACAAGTTATTTTTCGAGTGCCTTGGCAAGATGATCAAGGGAAAATTCATGTTAATCGGGGCTTTAGAGTAGGATTTAGTAGTTTACTTGGTCCTTATAAAGGGGGACTACGTTTTCATCCTTCAGTATACTTAGGTACGATTAAATTCCTTGCTTTTGAGCAAGTATTTAAAAATGCCATTACCGGTATGCCTATAGGTGGAGGAAAAGGCGGCTCAGATTTTGATCCTAAAGGAAAATCAGAAAATGAGGTCATGCGATTTTGCCAGAGTTTTATGACTGAACTTTATCCCTATGTAGGCGGAAATATTGACGTACCTGCAGGAGATATTGGGGTAGGGGCAAGAGAAATTGGTTATTTATTTGGTCAGTATAAACGAATTACCCATAGCTATGAATCTGGGGTGCTTACAGGTAAAAATCCAAAGTGGGGGGGATCCCTTGCTCGCAAAGAGGCTACTGGCTATGGCTGTGTATTCTTTGTTGATGAAATGCTTAAAGTCCGTGGTCAAACCCTTGAAGGAAAAAACTGCCTTGTATCAGGTTCTGGAAATGTAGCGATTTACGCTATGGAGAAGCTCACCGCTTTTGGAGCTAAGGTGATTGCTTGCTCTGATTCTAATGGGGTAATTTATCATCCTCAAGGTATCCAGTTAGCTACAGTTAAAGAAATTAAAGAAATCAAGCGACAACGAATTCATCTCTATACCCATGAGCATAAGGAAGCTCAGTATATTGAAGGGGGAAATATCTGGGATATCCCCTGCGATATTGCACTACCTTGTGCCACTCAAAATGAGCTAGATGAAAATTCTGCACGTAAGTTAGTTGCAAATGGTTGTATTGCAATCAGTGAAGGGGCGAATATGCCTACTACACCCGGTGGGGTAAAAGTATTTCATGAGGCAAAAATTGCCTATGGGCCAGGAAAAGCGGCGAATGCAGGGGGGGTTGCTACTTCAGCATTAGAAATGCAGCAAAATGCCAGTAGGGATTCGTGGTCTTTTGATACGGTTGAGCAGAGACTGCATAGTATTATGAAGAACATCCACCAAGAGTGTTTTGAAACTGGTGCAAAATATGGCTATTCTAATAATTATGTAGTAGGGGCCAATATTTTAGGGTTTCGCAGGGTGGCAGAAGCTATGCTTGCCTTCGGCGTTATTTAATCTATCTAGTTGCTAGATAGAAAATACTCTTAGGATTACACACCCTAAGAGTATTTTTCCGCTATAAGTATATAGACTGTATTTTTCTATTATCTCTACTAGAGAAATAACTAATCCCAAATAGACCTAAAATAATTAAATTTAATGTGATAGGTTCAGGAATTGATGAACTTCCGCTTGCGTTCTCGCTTATATTAACATTAGCAATTGCTACACCGCTTTGAAAACTTGTATTGGTCCAATTCACTACTCCAACTTGAAGATAATAACTACCCGGATCAAGATTTCCTAAATCATAGCTAGCAGTAATCCAGCCAGTCGAACCGCATGTATCAGTAGAATCAGTTCCATTGCAATAATATAGTGAGTTATCATTGGCAGTATACCCATCACCAGAAATGGGTGCCCAATTTGGAGCACCATTCATAGGATCTTGCTGCTGAGGTATAACTGCCACTGCAGTACCTGGAATAATTTTAGTAGTTTGAGGAGTAAGTGTTACACCCGGGCTTGTTTCAGGAAGACCATAGCCTGGGACTATATTTTCGCTGGCATTTTCTGGAGTTCTTGCAGTAAATAATAGTGCGGCTAAATCACCATTAGCTGTAAATATTGCCCCCCATCCATAATCATTATATGGACTACTATCACTGGTGATGTAATTAAAGTCAAAGCTTAATTCTCCACCTTGGCTACCTATATTAAATGTAGATGAAGTTAAGGTAGTACCACTTGTAGGACAGTCACCTACAAAAACGCTAGCACAATAATCTACTCCTGGTAGTGCTCCGGTATTATTGCCTACTCCACCATTATAAGGAGTCACTAACCATTGATAGGAGCTTGCCCCTGCAGGTATGGGTATATCTCCACTAGGGTAACTCCCATTGCTATCACTAAAAGAGCCACCACTAAAGGTGCCACATTGATCGCCACGAAATTGATTTTCAGTTGCCATTTGACCAGAACAGGTCCAAGAATCAGCGATAGGATCTGCGTTTGATGGGCTGATCATCCCTAAGCCAATTAGGCAAATACTAACTTGAAAAATATACCTGTTTAATAACTTTTCTAAGATGGTTTTATGCATTTTTATTTATCCTAATAATTTTTTAAGCCTGTATATATACTTAATTTTTTTAAAATTTTATATACATACTAGCTTTAAATATTATATAGATATTTCATTTAAAGATAAATTGATAGTGTACTCATTATTTATTTCTAAATCAAAGAGTGTCTAGAATAGTTCTGGTATAATGCTAGAAACTCCATATTTTATAAATAATTAGTGAGTAAATAGCTATTTATATAGAATGACCTTAACGTAAATTGGGGCCAAAGGCATGTCAGTGGATAAAATAAAAGTAGATCAGGATATTGAAACGCAAGAGACTCAAGAATGGCTAGAGTCTTTAGAATATATACTCCAACAAGGAGATTCAAAACGTACCCAACGCTTACTAGGTAGTCTACAGCTCCATGCCTTGAAATCAGGAGTTCAACTTCCCTATTTAGCAAATACACCTTACATTAACACTATTCCTGCTGATAGACAGCCTCCTTTCCCCGGAAGTTATGAAATTGAGCGGCGTATTCGCAGTTTAGTACGTTGGAATGCTATGGCGATGGTGGTTAGAGCAAACAAGGAAGAAGATGGTATCGGGGGACATATTTCCACCTATGCCTCTATCGCTACTTTATATGAAATTGGTTTTAACCATTTCTTTCATGGTAAAACAGAAAATCATAGCGGTGATATTGTTTATTTCCAAGGTCACGCCTCTCCCGGAAATTATTCCAGAGCTTTTCTTGAAGGTCGGCTCTCAGAGCAACAGTTAGAAAATTTCAGAAGGGAATTAAAACCTGAAGGAGGATTACCTTCCTATCCTCATCCTTGGCTTTTACCAGATTTTTGGCAATTTCCTACGGTTTCTATGGGCTTAGGTCCTATCATGTCTATCTATCAAGCTAGATTTAATCGCTATCTTGAAGATCGTGGGCTTAAAACCCCTTCACAAGATAAAATATGGGCCTTTATTGGTGATGGTGAAACCGATGAGCCAGAAACTTTAGGTGCGATTAACCTCGCCTCTAGAGAAAAGCTTGATAATCTTATTTTTGTGATTAACTGCAACCTACAGCGATTAGATGGACCAGTACGTGGAAATAGTAGCATTATCCAAGAGCTAGAAGCTATTTTCCGTGGTGCTGGTTGGAATGTCATTAAAGTCATTTGGGGTAGTGATTGGGATCCTCTTTTTGCCGCAGATACCAAAGGTAAGCTTGTTAAACGGATGGAAGAGGCAGTTGATGGAGAATATCAGAGATATACGGTTGAATCTGGAGATTATATTCGCAAACACTTCTTTGGCACTGATCCAGATTTACTAGAATTAGTTAAACACCTTTCTGATGAGCAACTTTGCCGCCTTCGTACTGGGGGCCACGATCCTGAGAAAGTATATGCTGCTTATAAAGCTGCGGTGGAACATAAAGGATCACCTACTGTAATTCTAACAAGAACCATTAAAGGCTATGGATTGGGAGAAGCAGGCGAGGGTAAAAATATTACTCATCAACAAAAGAAATTAAACGAGCAGGAACTCCGTGATTTTAGATCTCGATTTGGCATTCCTATTTCTGATGAGCAAATCGCCCAAGCCCCATTTTACAAGCCTTCAGAAGATAGTCCAGAATTACAGTATCTCCATGATCGGAGAAAAGCCCTTGGTGGTTATTTGCCACAGCGCAAAGTACGTAGCGAACCAATTAAAGCACCTACCGAAGAGTTTTATAGTGAGTTTTATAAAGGTACGGGTAATCGAACCATGGCGACAACCATGGCTTACGTTCGGGTTCTGACCAAATTACTTAGGGATCCAAAATTGGGCAAATTAATTGTCCCTATTATTCCTGATGAAGCTCGTACCTTCGGTATGGAATCCTTATTTCGCCAAGTCGGGATTTATGCCCATGAAGGCCAACTCTATGAGCCTGTAGATATATCTACCCTGCTTTATTATAAAGAGGCTAAGGATGGGCAAATTTTAGAAGAAGGTATTACAGAAGCTGGTGCTATGTCCTCTTTTATTGCAGCAGGCACAGCCTATGCTACCCATGGAATCAATACGATTCCTTTCTTTACTTATTATTCCATGTTTGGGTTTCAGAGAATTGGCGATCTAATTTGGGCAGCAGGAGATATGCGTTGCCGAGGCTTTTTTGTAGGGGCAACCGCAGGACGTACTACATTATCTGGAGAGGGGCTTCAGCATCAAGATGGGCAAAGTCAAATGCTCGCCTATTCTGTTCCTAATTTAAAAGCCTATGATCCTGCTTATGCTTATGAAATTGCTGTGATTATTCAAGATGGTATTTACCGTATGTATGAACAGCAAGAAGACATCTTCTACTATCTCACAGTAGAAAATGAGCTTTACGCTATGCCAGAAATGCCGGAAGGTTCCCGAGAAGGCATTTTAAAAGGAATGTATCGATTAAAATCGGGTAATCATCCTAAAGCAAAATTACAAGCTCAACTCTTTGGCAGTGGCTCTATCTTAAACGAGGTACTTCATGCCCAAACTCTTTTGGAAAAGTATGAAGTCAATGCCGATGTTTGGAGTATTACCAGTTATAAAGAACTCTATATGGATGGTCATGAAGTTACTCGCTGGAATATGCTTCATCCCTTAGAAAAACCTAAACAATCCTATATAGAGCAATGTTTAAAGGATGCACTTGGGGTATTTGTGGCTACTTCAGATTATTTAAAAGTCCTTCCAGATTCCATTTATCGTTGGTTCCCTAGACCAGTCACTTCTTTAGGTACAGATGGATTTGGTCGTAGCGATGGTCGTCGGGCATTGCGTAATTTCTTTGAAGTAGATGCAAGATTTATCACCATAGCTACTCTATCAGCACTGGCTAAAGAAGGAAAAATTAAGCCTACCTTAGTACAGCAGGCAATTCAGGATTTGGAAATTGATCCAAACAAAGCTAACCCTATGATCTCTTAATGAAGGATAGACAATATGGCAAGTGAGTTTAAAATTCCAGAATTAGGCGAAAACGTTGAGTCTGGTGATGTAGCTAAAATTTTGGTATCTGTAGGAGATTTTTTAGAGGTAGATCAGCCTGTATTAGAGCTTGAGACAGATAAAGCTGTTGTTGAAATTCCTTCTTCAATCCGTGGCAAAGTTAAAGAAATACATATCAAAACTGGAGATCAAATTAGTATAGGACAAACTGTATTAACAGTAGAGGAAGGAAGCAGTGCTGAAAAATCAAAAGCGGCTCCAGAACCTACACCAACGCCTAATGATGCCAGTGTTAAAGAAACACAGGAACCCACACCACCTCAGAGTATTGAACAAGAGCAAACACTATCGGTACCTGAACTAGTATCATCTACTAAACCTGAGTCTTCCCTAGTAGCTGTAAAACAAGAAACAGCTGTAAATAGCAATATTATCCCTGTACCTGCTACACCTTCTGTACGTCGTTTAGCCCGAGAGCTTGGCGTTGATATTCATCAAATTTCTGGCTCTGGATCAGGCGGAAGAATTTCTGCAGAAGATATAAAACTATATGTGCACGGTCAATTATCTGGTCGATCACAACCCTCTATTAGCGCATCATCTATTACTCTTCCCCCACTTCCACAATTTGAACGATGGGGTGCTATTAGACGAGAATCTATTAGTAAAATACGGGACAAAACTGCAGAGCATATGACTCATGCTTGGACAGCACCACATGTTACCCAACATGACTATGCAGATATTACCCAGTTTGAGCAAGAAAGAAAGCGTCTTACAGATCGGGTAGAAAAGTCTGGAGGTAAGCTTACCCTAACAGCAATTGCACTAAAGATTGTTGCTTCAACACTTAAAGCATTCCCTCATTTTAATACCTCTTTAGATTTAGTTACTAAAGAGCTTATCTATAAAGAGTATTACCATATTGGGGTAGCCGTAGATACGGAACGTGGACTTTTAGTGCCAGTTATTCGAGATGTAAATTTAAAAAATATTACTGAAATTGCCATAGAGCTGACTACATTGGCTGAAAAAGCAAAAAATAGGAAGCTAGCACCTGAAGAAATGGAAGGAAGTACCTTTACGATTACTAATTTAGGCGGATTAGGAGGGAGTCACTTTACCCCAATTATTAACTGGCCTGCAGTAGCGATTCTTGGTATTTCTCGAGCAAAAATGATGCCTGTTTATATTGATGGGGAATTTCAGCCCCGCTTACTCATGCCTCTTTCTCTTTCCTATGATCATCGAGTCATTGATGGAGCAGATGCGGTACGTTTTTTACACTGGATTATCGATCTTTTAGAAGAACCTATGCTTTTGTCCTTGTCAGGTTAATACAACTAAGATAAATCCATAAATATATGTATTTAAGTATAAATTGATAAGGGGAAATGACTATGGCTAGTGTTTCAGAAACTACTCAATTAGCTGTTATTGGCGGAGGTCCAGGTGGATATGCAGCTGCTTTTTTGGCAGCAGATTTAGGCTTAGAAGTTACCCTTATTGATCTAGAACCAAACCCTGGTGGAGTGTGTCTTTATCGAGGATGTATTCCATCTAAAGCCCTTCTTCATGTAGCTAAAGTGATTCATGAAGCAAAAGAAGCACATACTTGGGGGGTTACTTTCTCTGACCCTAAAATAGATGTAAATAAGATTAGATCATGGAAAGAACAGGTTGTTAATAAATTAACAGGAGGAGTAGGGCAGCTATCTAAGCAGCGAAAAATTAACTACATCCAAGGTCGAGCAGAATTTATTGCCCAAAAAACTTTACAGATACATGGAAAAAATGGAGATCAACAATTAAATTTTAAAAATGCTATTCTTGCGACAGGATCTCACCCAGTTAAGTTACCTGGAAGTATTGAAAGCCCGAAATTGTTAGATTCTACTTCTGCGTTAGATCTTCAAAGTATTCCTAAAAATCTACTTGTAGTAGGTGGTGGCTACATCGGCCTAGAAATGGCAACGGTTTATGCCAGCTTAGGATCTCAAGTGACCGTAGTAGAAATGGGAGAGACCTTGTTGCCTGGAGCGGATAGTGACTTAGTAGCAATACTTTCAAAACAAATTGAAAAAAGGATATACAGAGTTTTAACGAAGACAAAAGTTGCTCAAATGCAAGAGGACTCTCAAGGGATTCGGGTTTCCTTTGAAGGATTAATTGCTGGAGAAGAGGTTTTCGAAAAAATATTAGTTGCCATTGGGCGTAAACCTAATTCAGCAATTTCAGGTCTTGAACATACCCAAGTTAAAGTAAATCAGAAAGGATTTATTCAAGTGGATTCTCAGTGTCGTACAGATGATCCAGATATTTTTGCTATTGGTGATGTAGTAGGTGAGCCTATGCTTGCTCATAAAGCTAGTCATGAAGGACGGGTAGCTGCTGAGGTTATTGCTGGATTTAAAGCAGTGTTCGAGCCTAGAGCAATCCCTGCAGTCGTATTTACTGATCCAGAAGTAGCTTGGTGCGGATTAACAGAAGCAGAGGCAAAGCGAACAGGGCAAAAAATTCAAGTAACACGCTTCCCTTGGGCAGCTTCAGGAAGGGCAATCACTATAGATCGTACCGATGGTCTTACTAAATTAATCATTGATCCTGAAACAGAACGTGTGCTTGGAGCGGGGATTGTGGGACCAGGAGCAGGAGAATTGATTTCGGAGCTTGTATTAGCGATAGAAATGTCAGCTGTTGCCTCTGATATTAAGTTAAGTATTCATCCTCATCCAACTCTTTCAGAAACAGTGATGGAATCGGCTGAAGTCTTTTTCGGTCAAAGCACTCATATCTACCGACCAATAAAGAAGTAGTATCTTTAGATCTAGGATCTTTCTTGCTTTGTTAGCAAGAAAGATCCTAGATACTTAGCTTTCTTATATTCTCAGCCCAGACATTCCTGCAATAATAATCCCAGAGGCGATTCCACTTACAAGTATCATTACTGTCCATACACGGTCTATAGCCGATCTATGAGATTTATATTTCACCAATGCTACTGTCCTTATTCCGGTCATAAGATGACAGAGGGCAAAAAATACACCCAGGGTATAGTAAGGAAATAATCTAATATTCCAAGAATCATGAATAATTCCAGTAGGTGCTCCACTTGCAAATGCAAAATCACTGGGAATATTTAAATAAATACGAGCATAGATAAATACTGCATTTAAATGGCTTAGCAAAAAAACGGCAAGATAAATGCCAGAAGCTACTTGAAAGCTTTGATAAAAAGGTACAGATCTGGTACTCCAACGCCACATAAGTTGGATTCCAGTGAGGATTTGAAAAAAGAAGAAAATAACAAGTATAGGTTCAACAAAAGGATTGCGGTATACCTTCTCACCCAATTCCATTACTGCGTTATAGGTATCAGCACCTTTGAGAGAGAAAAAATGGTTAGCCATATGAAATAAAATAAAAATACTCACAAGAGTAGCACTTAGTCCATGAATGACTTTCCAGTAAGCGGTAAATTCTGGATCTGAGGGTTTATTTTTTATTTCCTTAGCATTAAGGATAACTAAAATTCCAAAGCTAAACCATAAAACATACCAAATTAACTCATCTGGAATTGGGCTTTGAGCCATCCCTTGTAAAGTACCGAGCAAGGTATATAAAGCAGGTGTGGTAACCACCATATAGGCTAATCTACGTGTATTAGCGAAATCAGGTCCCTTCATCGCAAATATTAACCCAAAAATAGGCACAATAAATGCGGCCCCTAGGAGAATTATTGCAGTTGTAGTAAAGGAAATTTCATCTTTTCCGGAAGTGCTTATTACACTATGAAATCCTTGCAGAAAAAGCGGATAAGCAGCTGCAATGAATACAGGAATAAGCCCCCAGACCCTAGAGATATGAGCAGATTGAGTAGTAATACTTGATATTGTAGATTCTCCTTGCATTTTTATTCTGTCTCCTCATTAAAAAAAACAAATTAGTCTACTTATCAAATAATAGTTTGGCTATTTTAGTTAAGCAAGAAGCAAATGAAACTTTATATGATATTAATTAATATAAGCATCTAAAGTTTCATTAAATTTACTAGGCTTTACTTCAGGAGGTGCATCGGCATCTGTAGATAATAATTGGGCAAGACTATAGGCCGCAGCGGCTTTACCTTCAGGAATGGCAGTATTTCCAAAAGCATACATTTCTTCAGAACTATTCTGTACCCCTGCATAACCTTGATCCGCTGCAAGGCGAAACCATTTTGCTGATTCTTGCTTGTCTTGGGGTACCCCTCGACCTGTCAAGTATAATAACCCTAAATTAAATTGGGCCTCATTACTATTTTGCTCTGCTGCTAATCGAAACCATCTTGCTGCCAATTTATCGTTTTGCACAACACCTTCTCCGACTAAGAACATTCTTCCTAAGCTATTTTGTGCTTCAATATCCTCTTGAGCACCAGCCAATTCAAACCACTTAGCCGCAAGCTTATTATCTTTAGCTACCCCTTGTCCCGTAAGATAAAGAAATCCCAATATAGATTGAGCTTCCGGATCTCCTTGCCTTGCAGCAAGTTGAAACCATTTTACTGATTGCTGATAATCTTGAGGTACTTTTAAACCTAAATAATAGACACCACCTAAGCTACGCTGGGCATCCATATTCCCATGTTCTGCCGCACGAAGCAGCTGTTTTATTGTCTGTACACTATCTTGAAGTCCATCTACCCCAAGATAGAACATTTTACTTAAAATGAGTTGAGCATTGGTACTACTTCGACCAGCAGCTTTTTGAAATAGCCCCATAGCTTTTCCTTCATCTTTTGGCACCCCACGCCCTGTAAGATATAACATACCTAAAACAGACTCAGCTTCCACATTGCCTTGATCAGCAGCTAATTGAAACCACCTCGCTGCCTCCTTATCATCCCTAGGTACAGTTCTACCTTCTAAGTGCATTTTTCCTAAACTATTTTGAGAGTCTGCATAACCTTGGTGTGCAGATTTCTCATACCATTCCATAGCTTTTCTATAACTCCAAGTCACACCTAAACCAGTTAAATACATTCTACCCAAACTATTTTGAGCTTCTGGATCCCCTTGATCAGCGGCCATTTGGTACCACTTGACCGCTTCTTTGTAGTCTTGAGGAACACCTAGTCCAAAATTATGAATCACACCTAAATAAAACTGTGCTCGTGGGTTATTTTGAGAAGCTTCAGGTACAAGTTTTTTTAGAGCTAGTTCGTAATCTCCACTATGAAATGCATTCATCCCATCTTGGAGACTGGCATATCCAAGCGTTGAAGTGAGTAATAGAATGGAAGTTAAGGTGAAAGTAAGTCTTAATATACTCATTTAGCGTCAGATTTTTAATATCAAAAACTAAATTAATTGAATGTATGCTCTTTAGCTTTAATGCTCAATATTATTTATTTTCTCTACGGCGGCAATAATTTCATTATATAGAATCTCCCAACTTTCATTGATATTTTTTAAAGTATCTGCAACATCTTTGCTGACATATACTAAATTAGTTACTTGATCGCTTATTCTTTGAAGAGCAGATTCATGAGGATTATAAGCAACTATATTCTCTAAGTTACGAGAATGTCGATCTATAGTTCTTTTATGGCTAATACCACCTAGGAGAATTTCAAGACTCCCAATAGTAATAATAGTCGCACCAAAAAGAATAAACTTTTTGCCCATCCCGTTAGTATCAAGATCGATTAGCCCGCCAAGAATAAAAATAATGCTACCGATAATTAGCATTGCTACTAGACCAGCATCTATTGCAATTCCTCCGTGAATCTGTTCACGTAAAGATTGGTTATGAGCATGAAGATAGTCTATCTCTTCTTTATCTTCAATACTCACTATATTTATTGATGTAATCGCTTGATTAAGATTCTCATCTTTTACTTTAATATTTGCTTGAAAAGATTGTAAGCTCTCAAAAAGAATTAACCAGCTAGATTGCTTACTCTCCGCCTCGCTTTTTAAATTCTGTAAATTGCTAATAAGATCTTCACGATTATCTTTTTGATTTAGCTTGTTAGTAAGTACTTCTAAAGAGGGGTATAGGGCATCAAAACGCTCTAAAAATTGATCTAATTCGTCACGAGCATGAGCAAGGGTAGGATTAAGATTATTTTTCCACTCAAAACAAGAATCTCTTATTTCCCGTAAAGGCTGATCAACCATATGTAAATCAAAAGGTCTTTGAGCAAGTACTACCCTTACATAGGAGTCAAGGAGCTCGCAAGAATTTAATAATAGGCGATTTTGGCCATGTATTTTTTTGCTAATTGAAAGTTGTTGGAAATTACTATGTTCGCTGGTCATTTCTTATACTCTAGTACACTAGGTATAAAATTTAGCATAAAAAGAAATGGTTTTACAGAAACTATAAAGGGTGGCATTAAAATAAAGGAAACTTAAATAGCATACTTCTATTTGAGTAGATCAATAAAGATTGGTTGGAACCGAATCAATCATTTCCCACAACATCGTTTATATTTTTTGCCACTACCACAAGCACAAGGTGTATTTTTCCCTAGATTAGTTTGTTGATCTGGTTGGGCAATGGATTTCACTTTACCATCTAAATAATACCAATATCCTTGCTGTTTTTTAAAGCGACTAATTTCATTTAATACATATTGTTTATCATTTAATGAATAATATGCTTTAAATTCAACAATTCCTTTGGAATCATTTTCTTCCCCTTTTTTCTTTTCAATAATCTCTAAGCGATTCCATTGGGTTTCGCTTTTAGGAAAATCTATTTTTTTAGGCCGTGTAGTGTTATCCCAAGTAGCTATTGTATATTCTTTATTTTGTATCGCAAAAGCAGTATAGCGAGCTCGCATTAATGTTTCAGCTGTAGATGCTTGCTTTTCTCCAGAGTGATACACACCGCAGCACTCTGGGTAATTTAACCCAGAATTACAGGGGCACAGAGTGGTGATTTGTGCTTCTGACATCTTATTTTTTCCTTTGAACCCATGAAACATCGATCAAGCGTTTTTGACGCTCTAAGGATAATTTTATAATGTTAATGCAATTAGTCCGGTGCGCGGCAACTCCGTTATTTTTGGTAATATAACCAATAATTGAATCTTTCACTATAGGTTGGCAGCAACCTGCTCTTCGTGCCGATATGTCACTTATTCCAGTGGCTTGTATGCTATATTGGTCTAAACTCTTCTTATAGGGCATGCTCGAACGGCTAGGAGATGATTTTATTAGCTCTACTTTAGTTATTTGTTCCTTAATTGCTGTATTGAGTTGATTAATACTAATATCGCCATAGCCTATTGCAGCTAATAAATTATCTTCACTCTGATGGTGAAATTTTTTTAATAGAGGCTTTAAATCTACTTCATTTAATTTATTTCTATGGCGAGTTTGCTCAAGCAAAACCCTCCCTTGGTCTATATAAATAGGTTGGTCTTGTAGCTTAAACCAGTGTTGAATTTTAGCCCGAGCTTGAGTAGTGTATAAGTACCCTAACTTCGGATTAAGCCAATCTCTACTTGGAGTACTTTCTCGAGCGGTGAGTATTTCAATTTGCTGTCCGCTGATGAGTTTTTGAGTAAGAGGTGCAATAACCCCATTGATTTTAGCCCCCCTGCATCGATGTCCTACTTCTGTATGGATAGTATAGGCAAAATCTAAAGGGGTAGATCCCTCTGGTAAATCAATGACCTGTCCTGTAGGGGTAAAGACATACACCCGATAATCAAATACTTTAGTTTTGAGCTGATCTAATACGTGGTGGTTTAAATTTTCTTCTCCTTCTTCTTTTTTTTCCAAAAAACTCCGTAGCCAAATAATCCGTTGTTCAAAACTAGAATCTGATTTAGATCCCTCTTTATATCGCCAATGGGAAGCTACTCCTAATTCAGATTCTTGATGCATTTCTAGGGAACGAATTTGAATTTCCACGGACTTTCCTAAATGATCTCTTACGGCCGTGTGCAGAGAGCGATAACCATTCGCCTTAGGACGAGCAATATAATCATCAAACTCTTCAGTAATAGGAGTCCACAAATTGTGGACTAGACTCAGTGCTGCATAGCACGATTTAGTATCTTGGACGATAATTCGAAAAGCGTGTATATCGAATAATTGCTCGAAATCGAGGTGCTTTGCCTGCATCTTCTTCCAAATGCTATATAGATGCTTAGGTCGACCACTGACCTTTCCTTGGATATTTGCTTGGGCGAGGGTTTGTTCAATTTGCCCAATAACTTGGGCAACGTATTGTTCACGGTCAGATCGGCGTGCTTTTAATTTCCCAGCAAGATCTTTATAAGCTTTAGGATTTAGGTATCGTAAAGCAAAATCTTCAAGTTCCCACTTAAGCTGCCAAATCCCTAAGCGATTTGCAAGGGGGGCAAAAATATCTAAAGTTTCTTGACCTAATTGTTGATGTACCGATTCTGTATCGTTTTTAGCTTGACGTAGCAAACATAGGTGATTTGCTAAACCGATCAGCACTACTCTAGGATCTTCTACGATAGCCAGCAGCATTTTGCGGAATTTCTCCACTTGCTCTGGAGATTTTTTGTTATATAAATAATGATTGAGTGCTAAAAAATGCTCTGACCCCTGAAGTAAACGAGTAATAACTAGTCCTAGTTTACGGGTAGTTACTCGATAGTCAATGACTCCTTTTTCCGCTGCAGGAAGTAAAAATCCAGCTACTTGTGTTTCTATATCTACTTTTAAATGAGAGAGTAATTCTACTAACGTATACCCTTGGGATGTTAAAGAAGCATCCACACCCATCCAATGGGTAAGTAATTCTTTCGCTTTTTTAAAGTCTGAAGAATCTTGATAGTCAACAGTATTAAGATAAGAATATGCTAATACCATGATTTATTTAATTTTAGGGTAATTAAATTTTTTCCCACAGAGATTTTAGTCGCTTAGAAGAAATAGAGCAACTTGTACCAAGTTCTTGAGCAAAAAGAGAAACACGATACTCCTCTAGCATCCAGCGATAGGTAGTCAATTCAGGTCTTATTTTTCCCTCTTTATACTGGATTTTCCATCTTTTGAGATAAGCTTCCCATAAAGAAAGAATTTCTTTACATCGCTGCTGATCTCGCTGAGGATCCTGATGTAATTTAGTATAGCGAAGTTTTATCGCCTCTAAGTAGCGAGGAAAATACCCTAAATAATTAGGTGGCGTTTCAGAGATAAACCCATGATAAATCAAATAAGTAAGTTGCTCTTTTATATCATTGATACTGACTAGCCAGCCTATAGGTGATGAGCTATTTATAGTTTTTATAATCAAGTGGTATTGATTCAAGATTTCTGCAATTAAATGGCAAAATTTATTTGCAGTTGAAAATAAATCAGATTTATGTTGATCCTGCCGTAGGACAAATTCTTTTTCATTACGAATTAGGGGGCGATTTGTCAGAAAAGTTCTATCAATAATTACTTTAACCATCTCGTCTTTCAATTCCTCGCAAGAACACTGAGAAAATGAATGTTCATCCCTCCATGGAGAGAGAGGAATATGGGTATAGTACAAGCATGTTTTCTGAATTTTTGGTAAATTTTTCCTTAGTGTTTTTATTTGGCTGCCTAAAGTAAGTATGAAGAGTCGCCTTAAACCCACTGAAGTTATTTCTTCTGCTTCTTCTTTTGAATCTTTAACTATTAAAGAGGCTGAATTTCCTTGATCTTGGAGTGCGGGATAAGCAAGAAGTGGTAATCCTTGTTGCTCAAATTCAATGTGCTCAGGTAGATCTCCAAAATCCCATTGGGTAATTTTTTCCTGATCAGGATAAATATTTACCTTTTCAAAATGAATTTGTGCTTTATGCCCCCATTTTTTTTGTAAAGCATCCAAATCCCGACCAGTAGCCAGTATTTGATTTTTTTCATCTATCAATTGGAAGCCCATCAACAAATGAGGTGGAAAATTGATATCTTCCCAAATTTTTTCTGTAATGTTTATGCCTGCTTTTTTTCGTAATTGATTAGCGAGTACCTCTAAAAAGTTACCCTCTCTAAAGCTAAGTGATTGACAGCAAGATTCGGCAAAATCAGGAACAGGTACGAAACAACGGCGTAGATTTTTAGGGAGTGATTTTATCAAAAAAATAATTTTTTCTTTTAATAATCCAGGCACAAGCCACTGAAATGGTTCATTATTGAGTTGGTTTAGTACTGCAATAGGTACGACTGCCATCACACCATCTTCAGAGTGGCTAGGATCAAACCGATAAGAAAGTGCGAAAGGTATTCCTTGGATTGTAATCTTGTCAGGAAACTTATCTTGAATAATCTCATCCACATCACGGCGAATAAGCATTTCCTCTGTTAAGTAAAGCAAGTTTACATTATCTTTACTCGCTTGCTGATACCAATGCTCAAAGCGAGTACCACTATAAACATCTGCTGGAATATGTTGATCATAAAATTGGTAGAGCACCTCCTCATCGACTAATATATCTTGCCTTCTATTTTTATGTTCTAAGTTTTCAATATTATTAATTAGTTCTTGATTATGATTAAAAAAAGAAGAAGAAGTTTTATATTCACTGTTAATGAGTGCTTCTCGAATAAAAATTTCCCGAGAATGTTTAGCATTAATAGGTCCATAATGCACTCGCCGTTTCGGTACAATGACTAGTCCATAGAGGGTTACTTGCTCATCAACCATCACTTGGGCAGGATTCTTTTCCCAATGAGGGTTAAAATAACTATGCTTTAGTAGATGAGAGGCAAGGGGTTCAACCCATTGGGGATCAATTTTAGCGACACAACGAGCATAGAGTTTAGTGGTTTCTACTAACTCTGCAGCCATAATCCATTTTAGTGCTTTCTTAAATTGTCCAGATCCGGGAAAAATATGTAATTTACTATTTCGAGTGCCTAGGTACTCTTCTTTTTCTGTTTTAAAAGCAATATTAGTGAGCAATCCAGCTAATAATGCTTGGTGAATGATGTTATATTCTGCCGGGATTTGATTAATAGAAAAGCCAATTTGTGTTGCTAGATCTTGTAATTGATGATGGGTATCTTGCCATTCTTTTAAGCGAAGGTAAGATAGAAAGTGATTGTGACAATAAGTGCGAAGCTTATTTTGGGATAGCTGACTTTTTTGATGCTGGAATTCTTCCCAAATATTTAGATAAGAGAGAAAATCTGATTGCTCATGAAGAAAACGGGCATGAGCTATATCTACTGCTTGCTGCTGCTCTAAGGGTCGCTCTCTAGGATCTTGAATACTTAAGCCACTAGCAATAATTAGTATTTCTTTAAGGCAATGAAAGACACCCCCTGCAATAACGATACGGCCAATTTTAGGATCTACAGGTAAGCAAATAAGTTGTTTACCTACTTTAGTTAGGTTTTGGCTTTTATCAATTGCCCCGATCTCTAATAATAAACGAAGACCATCGTTAATCATTTTAGTAGGAGGTGGATCAATAAAAGGAAAATCCTCTGGATCGCCTAATTTTAATCCTTTCATTTGTAGAATTACTGACCCTAGATTAGTACGTAAAATTTCTGGATCAGTAAACTCTGGACGATTTTGGAAATCCATTTCACTATAAAGACGAATACATACCCCTGCTGTAATACGTCCACATCGACCTGCTCTCTGATTAGCACTGGATTGGGATATTTTTTCAATAGGAAGTTGTTGTACTTTATTCCTTGTACTATAGCGACTAATGCGAGCAAGACCTGTATCAATTACATAATGAATGCCAGGTACCGTTAAAGAAGTTTCAGCTACATTAGTAGCCAAAATGATTCGCCGCTTACCTTGAATAGGATTAAATATCTGATTTTGTGCCGTGTTAGATAATCGCCCATAGAGAGGTAGTACATCGCTGTGAAGGGTAGGGTGTTTTTTTAAGAAGGTAGTTGTTTCATGAATTTCTCGCTCTCCGGGCAGAAATACTAAAATGTCACCTAACCCTATTTTGGTACATTCTTTAATTCCCGCTAAAATTCCTTGTTGAATATCTTGATCTTCTTTATCTTCAGCTTCCCTATCTAAAGGGCAATAGCGAATTTCTACTGGATAGCTTCGACCTGATACCTCAATGATTGGTGCTTGGCTAAAATGATCAGAGAATTTTTTAGTATCAATAGTTGCTGAGGTGATAATCACCTTTAAATCAGGTCTCTTAGGTAAGATTTGTTTTAAATAGCCTAATAAAAAATCAATATTTAGGCTTCGCTCATGAGCCTCATCAATAATTAAGGTATCGTAGTAATTTAAATTAGGATCCTTTTGAGTTTCAGCAAGCAAAATCCCATCAGTCATTAACTTAATGTAAGCTGTGGGATTGAACCGATCCTGAAAGCGTATTTTATAGCCCACTAAAGCTCCTAAAGGGCTAGCCAACTCTTCAGCAATGCGTGCCGCTACGCTTCGAGCAGCGATCCGTCTAGGTTGAGTATGACCAATAATCCCAGAAATTCCACGATTAAGCTCTAGACAAATTTTGGGGAGCTGGGTTGTTTTTCCAGAGCCTGTTTCACCACATATAATAGTGACTTGGTGCTGCTCAATAGCAGTTTTAATATCTGCTTTACGATCAGTAATGGGAAGTCCCAGAGGAAATATAGGAGTAGGACGATTATTTTGGCGTTGCTCTCTTTTAAAGTAGGATTGTTCAACGGCTTGAATAATAGAAGTTAGCTGAGAGTCTTGAGAGTTTGGCTCGTTTTTTATAAGCCGCTGTAGTTGGTTTTTTAATCGGCGCTGATCATACCCCATGCAATAGGGAATTTTTGATTTCAAGCGATGCAGTTGTTCTAGATATAGGCTCACAGCAGAAAATATTTAGCAAAAAATAACCCTAACTAAGTAGGGTTACTTCATTTTTAAAACGAAACTAAATTGAGAGAGGAGCTAACTCAGCCCTAATAAGCAAAATAAATATGAGTTAGTTGAATAAATTATCTAGCTGGAGAGGGACATCCTTCCATTTGGAATATATAATACCCATGCTGTTGAATATGATCTTTTACTTTTGGGTTTGCACTTTCACTATGGCAATATCTACAGGATTCTTGCTTAATATTGGCGGCTTCAATTCCAATACTCTTGAGCCACTCTGATGCGTGTTGCTGTGCTGTTTCTTCCGGTTTGCCGGTAGGAAGGAAAACATCGAAATGAAGACGCTTATTTGCTGTAGTGGTTACATAAGTATCATATACATCAATTTGCATAGCTTGCTACTCCTTATATAGATATTAGTTATATAAACATTTCTATCTGCTAATGAAGATAATTCTATTTAATAAAATGAGCAAGAAGTATTGTGAGATACCTATATAATAAAAAATTATAGTAATTAATTTTTTATTCTTTTACATTATAAGGGATATTTGTTATTTTTTAATCTACTCTCTTACAAGATGTATATTAAATACCAGTTTAGATAAGGAATTACCTAAGTAGTAGCTTACATTTATTCATGGGAAATAATTTTTTTAGTGCTCAAAATAGTCCACTCACTGCGGAACAAGCTGCACTTTTAAATCAGCTTATTGGAGATCTTTCTCCAGAACAGAGAACTTGGATCAGTGGTTATCTCGCAGGCCTTAATGCCGTAACCATAGGTAGTGTAGCTTCGCAGATAGTCGCAACTACTGTTAGCAACACATCGAATCCTATTACTGTACTATTTGGTTCTCAAACAGGCAATGCAGAAAAGCTTGCCGAAAAATTATGTACTCAGCTTACAGAAGCAGGATTTGCTCCAAATCTCTGTAGTATGGGAAGTTATAAGCCTAGGCAGTTAAAAAAAGAGCACTATCTTTTTATTATTGCAAGTACCCATGGTGAGGGAGATCCTCCTGACAATGCAGAGATGTTTTATGAATTTCTTCATAGTACCAAAGCACCTAAGCTAGAAGAGTTAGAATTCTCTGTGCTTGCCCTTGGAGATAGTAGCTATGAATTTTTCTGTAAAACAGGACATGATTTTGACTCTAGATTACACACATTAGGTGGGAAGCGGATACTAGACTGTCTCAGTTGTGATGTGGACTATGAAGAAGAGGCAGATGCTTGGATTGCCAACATAATACAAACGCTTTCACAAAAACTTACTACTACAGCTCAATCAGTATCTAGTCCATCATTCATAAACGTAACCAACAATGTTGGATCTA
Organism: Candidatus Nitrosacidococcus sp. I8; assembly: GCF_945836005.1. Lineage (NCBI taxonomy): Bacteria > Pseudomonadati > Pseudomonadota > Gammaproteobacteria > Chromatiales > Chromatiaceae > Candidatus Nitrosacidicoccus > Candidatus Nitrosacidicoccus urinae. Next base: position 551,952 of record NZ_OX241534.1, read on the forward strand.
CCTACTCTAAAAAGAATCCTTTCTTAGCACCATTGCTTGAAAATATTCAGATTACAGGGCGAGGATCGAGCAAAGAAGTACGGCATATTGCTCTATCTTTAGAGGATTCAAATCTTTCTTTTAAACCGGGGGATGCCTTAGGGGTTGTGCCTACTAATCACCTTGAATTAGTCACTGAATTAATTGGAACTTTAGGCTTTAGCTGTGAGGAGAAAATTACTAATACAAAAGGGGAAGAAATATCATTAGATAAAGCCCTATCCCATGAGTATGAAATTACTACCATTACTCGACCATTTTTAGAAAAATATGCTACGCTTGCTGAATCTCAAGAATTAGATGAACTCTTAAAAGAAGAAAACCGGGAGCGGTTTCGGAAATATATTTACGGGCGAGAAATTATTGATATAGTACAGACTTATCCTATCACCGGAATTACTGCTAATCAATTTATCGGGTTGCTTCGAAAGTTACCGCCAAGACTCTACTCTATTGCCTCAAGTTATCAAGCTAATCCAGATGAGGTTCATCTTACCGTTGCGATTGTACATTATAAAAGCTATGGCCGATCTCGCTATGGTGTTGCGACCACTTTTTTAGCAGAACGGGTATCTGAAGATAGTACAGTACCTATTTATATTGACAGTAATAAAAATTTTCATCTTCCAGAAAATTCAGATACACCGATGATTATGGTAGGTCCTGGTACTGGTGTAGCACCTTTTAGGGCATTTTTAGAAGAACGGGAATTTTTAGAAGCATCAGGAAAAAATTGGCTATTTTTCGGAGATCGTAACTTTCACACAGATTTTCTCTATCAGCAAGAATGGATCACGCACCGTAAGAGCGGTCTACTCACTAAAATTGATGTCGCTTTTTCTCGAGACGATACTCATAAAACCTATGTACAGCATCGTATGCTGGAACGTAGCAGCGAAATTTATACTTGGCTAGAAGAAGGTGCTTATTTTTACGTATGTGGAGATGCAGAATCCATGGCACCTGATGTACATGAAGCCCTATTAACGATTATAGAAAAAGAAGGAGATGTTTCCCGAGAAAGGGCTACAGAATATGTACGAGATCTCCAACAAAATAAGCGTTATCAACGAGACGTATATTAAGGAGGTAAGAGCAATGGCTCAGGACTCACAGCAACAAAGTAATTTGAGCTCAGAAGAAACCCTTAAAAGAGACAGTTGCTATCTTCGGGGAACTATCCTAGAGAGTTTAGCCGACCCCGTTACTGGCTCTGCAACCAGTGATGATATAAAACTCCTTAAATTTCATGGTACTTATCAGCAAGATAACCGGGATTTACGGGTAGAAAGAATGCGGCAAAAACTTGAGCCTGCTTACTCCTTTATGGTGCGCGTTCGAATGCCCGGTGGTGTATGTACTGCTCATCAGTGGTTACAGTTGGATGAAATTGCCCAAAAATATGCTAATCATTCTTTACGCATTACCACTCGCCAAACTTTTCAATTTCACGGAGTCATCAAACGTAATCTAAAACCTACTATTTCTGGGATTAATAAAGCAGGATTAAGTACCATTGCTGCCTGTGGGGATGTAAACCGTAATGTAGTTTGTCACAATAATCCTTATCTTTCTGTTTGCCATGAAGAAGTCTACGACTGGGCAAAACGATTGAGTAATCGTTTTTTACCTCAAACAGGTGCCTATCCAGAAATTTGGCTAGATAAGGAAAAAATTTCTGCAAATTCTTCTATAAAAGAAGAACCTTTATATGGAGAAACCTATCTCCCTCGTAAATTTAAAATAGGGATTGCCTTACCTCCTAGCAATGATATTGACGTATTTGCTCAAGATTTAGGACTCATTGCAATAAGTGATGGAAATCATTTAGTTGGCTTTAATGTAAGTGTTGGGGGAGGAATGGGGATGACTCATAATGTCCCAGAAACCTACCCACGGCTGGCTAGCGTCATTGGTTTTTGCACTTTAGATCAAATATTTGAAGTCGCTGAGCATATTATTAAAATTCAAAGAGATTTTGGAAACCGTGTTGATCGCCAACAAGCTCGCTTAAAATATACCATTGATAGCCGTAGCATAGACTGGTTTAAAGAAGAGCTTAATCAAAGATTAGGCTGGAATTTAGAACCCCCTCGGTCTTATCACTTTGAAAGTAATAGTGATCCTTTTGGTTGGGTTCAAGATTCTAAAGGAAATTGGCATTTAAATCTCTGTTTGCTCAGTGGGCGAATTAAAGATACAGAAGATCAACCCCTAATGACAGGCCTTCGAGAAATTGCAAAAATTCATCGAGGAGATTTTCGCCTAACAACCAATCAAAACCTGACTATTGCAAACATTCCACCTGCTGAAAAGAAGAATATAGAAGCATTGGTAGAGAAATATCACCTACCTATGCCAGAGAAAATTAGTCGAGTACGACAAGATGCTATGTCCTGTGTTGCACTGCCTACCTGTGGGTTGGCCATGGCAGAAAGCGAGCGGATGTTGCCCGGTTTTCTCGATAAATTAGAAGCAACTTTGATACAAGTAGGATTACAAAATGATCCTATTACAGTTCGAGTCACTGGTTGCCCCAATGGTTGCGGAAGACCTTATATTAGCGAGATTGCCCTAGTAGGTAAATCTTTAGGTCGCTATAGCCTTTATTTAGGTGCTGAATTTGCAGGTCAGCGGCTTAACAAGCTTTATAAAGATTCTTTAACTGAAGATGAAATTATCGAAACGCTCACCCCAATTTTTAAACATTACGTTCAAGATCGAAATGAAGGGGAATACTTTGGAAATTTTGTCGTACGCATGGAATATGTAGAAGAAGTTAAAGAAGGAAAAGATTTTAATAAGAAGCCTGCAGAGCCAAAGGCAGCAAAAACCGCATAAATAAAGAAAACATAAAAGGGCAATTATTCATAAATTGCCCTTTAAACTATTTATCTTGTAAAAAAGATTTAATTCTGATTCACTACTTTCCTTTCCTATAAACCCTATAAACCTTCTTTTTTTAGCCTGAGATTTTTATATAGTAGAAACAATAGTTTAAAAATTACCTCATCTGAGGAAGGTTTTCTATGATAATCTAGCGTAACTTCATCATTTTTGAAGGATCTTTAACAATTTGTTCACCGCCGAATAGGCGGTTTAGAAATTGCGACCTTTATGCGTTGCTACTTGATTAGTGTTCACCGCCGAATAGGCGGTTTAGAAATATATAGACGTCTACAAAGTAAGAACGCCCATGTTCACCGCCGAATAGGCGGTTTAGAAAGATAGACACGTTTTGGAGTGTGCTTTTAGACAGTTCACCGCCGAATAGGCGGTTTAGAAAGATCCATTCTTGCCAACCGCTCATCATCTCTTGTTCACCGCCGAATAGGCGGTTTAGAAATAAATAAACTTCTATGAAATAGCTGCTCGAGTGTTCACCGCCGAATAGGCGGTTTAGAAATTTGATAATAAGTTGTGAGTAGTGCTGCCATCGTTCACCGCCGAATAGGCGGTTTAGAAAAAAGATTGGAGGCTCATCCTAAAGTACAGCTTGTTCACCGCCGAATAGGCGGTTTAGAAATTTAGAAGCGTTTAGAATAGGAGTAGTACCTTGTTCACCGCCGAATAGGCGGTTTAGAAACTTTCTCCATGGAGGAGCGGATAGCCGAGAAAGTTCACCGCCGAATAGGCGGTTTAGAAAAACGACAACCTAATAGAGTATACAGCCTCTAAGTTCACCGCCGAATAGGCGGTTTAGAAAAACGACAACCTAATAGAGTATACAGCCTCTAAGTTCACCGCCGAATAGGCGGTTTAGAAAAACGACAACCTAATAGAGTATACAGCCTCTAAGTTCACCGCCGAATAGGCGGTTTAGAAATAAAAACTTGCTCCCGATCTCATCCCTCACCTCGTTCACCGCCGAATAGGCGGTTTAGAAAATTGACAACTTGTAACCGCCTTTCTTCTTTGCGTTCACCGCCGAATAGGCGGTTTAGAAAACCATCTAAACCACAACCACAGCAGCCAACTAGTTCACCGCCGAATAGGCGGTTTAGAAAAGCAAATAGTTATATTGCAGATCTCGTACTACGTTCACCGCCGAATAGGCGGTTTAGAAACTGAACCAAGTTTTGATTTTCCCACATCATCAAGTTCACCGCCGAATAGGCGGTTTAGAAACTAAGTGACTACCAACGTATTAAGGGAGGGTTTGTTCACCGCCGAATAGGCGGTTTAGAAACTGGCTCGCTGTAGTGCCTCTTGTAAGTCCACGTTCACCGCCGAATAGGCGGTTTAGAAACATAATCTGCACCCAGAACACTTCTGAAACATGTTCACCGCCGAATAGGCGGTTTAGAAATCATCCTGTAGCTGTAATGCTAAATTTTGTACGTTCACCGCCGAATAGGCGGTTTAGAAATTGCATGTTTGCAGCATCAGCGAACCCGGGAGGTTCACCGCCGAATAGGCGGTTTAGAAACAGAATTTTTCATCAAGTACGAGATTAAAGAAGTTCACCGCCGAATAGGCGGTTTAGAAATCAAACTGCACACCGTCTAATGATAATATTTTGTTCACCGCCGAATAGGCGGTTTAGAAACAATTTAATTCTGCGTTTATAACAGGCGAAGAGGTTCACCGCCGAATAGGCGGTTTAGAAACAGTTTTACCTTAAGCCAGTTAATAATTATTTGTTCACCGCCGAATAGGCGGTTTAGAAATTAACGTTTTGTAAATAATTAGGTTGTGACATGTTCACCGCCGAATAGGCGGTTTAGAAAAAACTTTAGTACTCCCAATCTCGCAATAAAAAGTTCACCGCCGAATAGGCGGTTTAGAAATTGCTGGGTTCTGTAAATATTATTTGAGATGGGTTCACCGCCGAATAGGCGGTTTAGAAATATACCGATGGCGTTGCGTTGAACGAGGAAACGTTCACCGCCGAACAGGCGGTTTAGGTAGGTAGTTTTCTAAGGGTTAGAAATCTACCCCTTAGACGTGGTAGAAAGAATACATTTAGGGTGTTTGCCTTCAGAAGCTGCTTTTTGATAGAGATCAGTAGCTGCCGGCATATGCTTTTCTAAGTTATCAATACGAGTTTGATTTGAAGGGTGGGTAGAGAGAAGCTCAGAGGGTGTTTTTCCACCATCGGCAGTCATCATATTTTTCCAAAGTTGAATGCTTTGTTGGGGGTTAAAACCTGCTTTAGCCATATATTCAAGCCCTAATACATCTGCTTCACTTTCTTCTGCACGACTAAAGGGTAGAGTAATACCAACTTGTGTTCCTACCCCAAGTAAACCCATTAATTGATTTCCAACAAGACCATTCCACTCAGATCCGCTTAGCATGACTCGAATTAATTGGAGGCTTGCTTGAGTAGTGTATTGAGTGGATATACGTGCATTACCATGATCTGCAATTACATGACCTAACTCATGACCAATTACAGCAGCGAGTTGATCGGCATTTTTAGCTGTCTGAAGAATCCCAGTGTAAACCCCAATATTGCCGCCCGGGAGGGCAAAGGCGTTGATGGTTTGATCTTCCTTAAATACCGTTACTTTCCAATCGGCACCATTAGGTGGCTTGGGGACTACAGTAGTCAACGCATTAACAACACATTGAACATAGGCATTAATAGTTGGATCATTAGAAATTGGGGTGTCTTTCTTAATTTGTTCATAGGAAGCATCTCCCATCTTAGCTATTTCATCTGCTGAATAGAAAGAGAGTTGATGTCGCCCAGTAGGTGAGGTAGTACAGGCAGCAATTAATAAACTAATTAACCCTATAAAGAAAAGAATATATTTTGTATTCATTATTATTATATTTAATTCATTTTCAAACTTTTTAACGTAATTTCCTGTATATCCTTAGATAGATTTGGGCTATGAGAGATTTGCTCTAACTGATCTTTCATTAATACTTGTCGCTTTGAATCGTAGCGTTTCCAAAAACTAAAGATACTGACAAGACGTGCTGCAATTTGCGGATTGAGTGGATCCAGCTTACGAATAAATTCTCCGAGAAACTTATAACCATCCCCACTGGGATGATGGAAATTCACAAGATTATTTTGGCAAAATGCTCCAATTAGGGCGCGTACTTTATTAGGATTAGTCAGTTTAAAGGCTGAGTGGCTAGTAAGCTGTTTTACTATCTCAAGGGCATCATCACATTTAGCACTTGCCTGAATACTAAGCCACTTATCCATCACTAAAGAATCTTGTTTCCATTGGTCATAAAACATACTTAGTGCCGCTTCTCTTTCAGTGCTTTTTGTATCTGCTAGATAGCTTAAAGCAGCAATCCTATCGGTCATATTATCTGCTGTTTTAAATTGCTGAAAACAGTGTTGATGAATTTCTGTTTCATCTAATGCCATTAGATAGCCAAGGCATATATTGCACAAAGCTCGCCTTCCTACTTCTTGTGGGTTAAAAGAGTAGGGTTTTTCTGAAGTAAGCCGATGATAAATAGTATTAAAAGAATCTTTTAAACTGTGCGCTAGTGTTTGCCTTAAAAAGGTTCTTGCTTGGTAAAGTGCTTCAGGGTCAATTACTTCCATAAATTCAGAGAGATAATGCTCTGAGGGAAGAACAAGCAGTTGAGCAATAAATGATTGATCATCTGTTTGATAATTTTCTAAAACTTTTGCAATAGCTTCTATAAAAATGGAAGGTACATTAAGGGATTTTTCTTCTTGATAATATTTGGTAAGACTTAAAATTATTTTTACCGCTAATTGTTGCCCTGCCTCCCAACGATTAAAAGGATCACTATCATGGGCTAATAAGAAACAACGTTCTTCATCACTTAATTCAAAATGTAATTTAACAGGAGTAGAAAATCCACGGAGCAGGGAGGGAATAGGTTTAGTAGGAATATTTTTAAAAACAAAGGTTTCTTCTTGGTTTTTAAGTTCAAGAATACGAATGCCTTCAGTAATATAGTTTTCCCCTACTAACTCTATAGGTATATGTTTACCATAAGAATCTAATAAACCCATTGTTAGGGGGAGATGAAACGGCTTTTTATGGGGTTGATCTGGGGTAGGTGGGCAAATTTGCTTAATTTTTAGGGTATAGATTTGCTGATCGACATCGTAACTACTTTGAACATGAAGCTCTGGAGTACCTGCCTGACTATACCAAAGGCGAAATTGAAAGAAATTCGCCTGATTAGCATCTTCCAAAGCTTTGACAAAATCATCGGTGGTAACTGCTTGTCCATCATGGCGTTCAAAGTAAAGATCTGTGCCTTTACGAAAACCAGTTTCTCCAAGTAAGGTATGGAGCATTCGTACCACTTCTGCTCCTTTTTCATAAATAGTAACGGTGTAGAAATTATTAATTTCTTCATAGGATTCAGGGCGAACTGGATGTGCCATAGGACCTGCATCTTCTCGAAACTGATAAGTACGGAGGCGATTTACATCTTCAATGCGTTTCACCACGGCACCACTTTGGCTAGCGCTAAATTGTTGATCTCGAAAAACAGTAAATCCTTCTTTTAGGCTTAATTGAAACCAATCTCGGCAAGTAATGCGATTACCAGACCAGTTATGAAAATACTCATGACCAATTACCCCTTCAATATATTGATAATCTGTATCAGTCGCTGTTTCAGGATTCGCTAGGATAAACTTGGAATTAAAGATATTTAACCCTTTGTTTTCCATAGCACCCATATTGAAATCATCTACTGCTACGATCATATAATTATCTAAATCATATTCTCGACCGTAGGCTTGTTCATCCCAAGCCATCGCTCGCTTTAACGAGGCCATAGCATGAGCACATTTTTCAATGTTATGGGGCTGTACATAAATAGATAAGCTAACTTCTCGGCCGGATAAAGTGGTGAATTTATCTTGAATACTGGATAACTTACCTGCCACTAAAGCAAATAAGTAGGAAGGTTTTGGAAAGGGATCTTGCCAAGTAGCAAAATGTTCTCCGTGTTCTTTATCTCCTTGATCTATTAAATTTCCATTGGAAAGTAATACCGGATATTTTTCCTTATTTCCAATGATGGTCGTAGTATAAGTTGCCATGACATCAGGACGATCTAGGAAATAAGTAATTCTTCGAAATCCTTCTGCCTCACACTGGGTACAGAAATTCCCTTCTGAAACATAAAGCCCTGAAAGAGTAGTATTCTTTTGAGGATAGATTTTAGTTTCTATTTCTAGAATGAACTGATCAGATACCTGATGTAAGATAAGAAATTCGGAATTTATTTGATAACTATTTTCTGTAAGCAGCTGCCCATTCAATTGAATAGAGAGTAATTCAAGCGCTTCTCCATGCAAAACAAGAGGAGCTTCTTTGCCTAGAGAACGAGTAATACTCAGCTTAGTGTGAACCTTAGTGTGTTCTTCACCAAGATAAAAAGATAAATGAACGGTTTTAATTTGATAATCTGGGGGACAATAATCTTTTAAATATACAGTTTTGTTAATTTTACCCTCAGACATAATTATCCTCTTAAATTAAAACAACTATAAATAGTGAACTTAGATTAAGGTAAAGAACACTACTTATATAAATTTAATCTTTTTTACAGCCATAATAAATTGTTGCATATCTTGAGTAGTAATTGCACCCATAGTAGCTACTCTAAAAATTTTAGTATTTAACTTCCCTTGGCCTGCGTAAATAATAAATCCACGTTTTTTTAATTGATCATGTAAGGCTTCGTAAGCAAGAGTTTCTGGAAGATAGTAGGAACGTAGTACACAGGAAGAATCTTTACGAGAAAGCAGGGGTTTAATACCCAGTTGCTTAAATTCTTGTTCTACAAGATTACCTAGTTGCCGATAGTGGTTTTTTCTAGCACGCCAACCACCTAAGTCCATAAATTCCTGTAAAGCTTCAAGGAGTACATAAAAAGACTGCACTGCAGGAGTAAAGGGTGTGCCTCGCTGATCTTGCTCCTGACAATAGGAGGCTAAATCTAAATAAAGACTTCGCTTTGGAGGAACTTCAGGAAAGCTATCTCGTTGTACTATGACAAAGGCAGCACCTGGGGCACCATGGAGGCATTTATTTGCTGTAGCAGCAAGTCCACTAATTCCCCAATGATCAAAAGAGAGTAATTCAGCACCAAAGCTGCTTACTCCATCAACTAGAAGCTGAACTCCTTTTTGTTGGCAAATTCTACCAATTATTTCTAAGGAATTGAGTCGTCCAGTGGTGGTTTCATGATGAATAACTGCTATATGGGTAATTTTAGAATCTTTTTTTAGGGTTTGTTCTAACTGATCAAAATTAATTTCTTCTCCCCAGCTATGAGGTAGTGTAGTATGTTTTATTTTATGAATTTGAGCAATTTTAGTAATACGCTCACCATAAATTCCATTTTCAATAATTAATAATTTTCCTTGGATAGGAATAAGGCTACTAATCATTGCCTCTATTGCAGCAGTGCCTGAACCACTTAGTAATACCGCTGCCCATTTTTCAGGATTAAGCTTATAGGCTGCTAGTAACTGTTTTTTGATTTCATCTTGAAGATCAAAAAATTCTGATTCTCGATGGCATAAATCGGGGCCTAAAAAAGCTTCTCTTACTCGATGACTTAAATTAACAGGACCTGGATTAAGTAAAATCATATTATTTACATTTTGAAATGTAGGTCATTAATCGCCTAGCAGTTTCCTCTGGACTGAGTTTAGGACGAGGAAGATGATCTACTGTACCAGAGTGTATTTTAATTTGAGCAAACTTAGGACCTTTAGTTGTCTTATGGGCAAATATTTGATCCAATAGGGTAAAATCATTCCCTGATAATGCCATTTCATAACCGCAACTACTCGCTATATTAGCAAAGGAAAAATTGCCTGATACAGTTGCTTGAGATCCAGTAGAATCATGTACTTCATTGTCTAATAGTATATGGGTAAAGTTCGGTTGCCCATAGGTACCTACGGTCGCAAAGTTTCCCATCCGCATTAGGGCAGCACCATCTCCATCAATCACAATAACTTGTAAGTCTGGACGAGTAAGGGAAATACCCAGCCCTAGAGAAGAGGCGCAGCCCATGGAACCTACCATATATAGTTGATTTTCCCTGTCTTCTAGAGCAAATAATTCACGCCCAGTATAGCCCGTGGTGGCAATCACTACGCTGTTTTCTTTAGGTATTTGGCTATGAAGATAGCTAAGTACTTCACTTCGGGAATGAATTGGAACAGTTGAATGAAAATTTAGTGGCTTTTCTTTACTCAATATTCGATGAGGAATACCACCACTTGCACCATAAGAAGCAATAGAATCTTTGCGTACTACTAAAGCATAGGGACGTTTTTGCTCTTTTATATAGTGGGTAGCACGTTCAAGTGCAGGTTGTATTTGTGCAGTTTCTTGAGGAAAATACTCCCAAGGAATTTCCATTGATTCTAATAAAGAACCCGTAATTCGCCCCATTAACTCATGTTGAGGCTCATCCTTAAGATCAGGATCCCCTCTTAGGGTCACAATTAATAAAATGGGAATACGAAATGTATGGTTAAGAGAAGTCAGTGGATTAATTGCATTGCCTAGACCAGAGTTTTGCATCATTGCTACTGCAGGTTGCCCACCTAAATAAGCCCCTGTTGCTATGGCAACCGCATCTCCCTCATTTGCTGCAGAAACATAGTTTATATCATCTCGAGCAATCACATGATTAATAAAGGGCGTTAAGAACGAGCAGGGTACTCCAGCATAGGAATGGTAGCCAAATTTTTGTGCCTGATCGATAAATTCATGTGTTTCTATCATGGAAATACGCTTCCTTTAATTATTGATAACCATGGGCAAAATCTCCAGCTCGTGTTAAATCCTCAATATTATTGATATCTAACCAATGCCCATTAATATATAACACTCGAATAGGATAACCTCTATCGATTAAGTTATTTAATAAATCTGGAATAGTGAGCTGCAAAAAATCTTCCTGCTTTGCTAGATTATGAAGTGTGCTTAATATCCAATTTCGTCCTTCACCTACTACCCGTATCATTCCAACCCAATATCCATTGGGTTGCTTGATACTCTCTTTATTATTCTGGTAAGTTTCAATTCTAGTTAAATTCACTTCTTGGCTAAATAAAGATCTATCATCTGGTTTTGAACAAAATGCAATATCTTTAACGTGATCTTTTTGCGGACTAGGAAACATAGAATCTACTACGGTAATAATTTCCCCGGACATATGGGATAAATCCCGCAGAATATAGCTACGAAAGAGTAAATCTCCATAAGTAATTATAGTGTCGCTAGAAAGGGACTTAAGTGCGCAGTGAAGAGAGTAGAGCTCATTACTATAAGCATAGGTATCATTGTGTACTAAAGAAATTCCTTTTACAGTAATAGATTCTGGTTTGTAACCAGTCACTACAGTAATGTTATTGATCTGCTGATGCTTGAATTTATCTACTAAACGCCGTAATAAAGGAATGCCTGCAATAGGTAGCATAACCTTGGGATATTCACTAGTAACTGTCTCTAGCCCTTCTCCTTGACTAGCAGCGAGTACAATTGCATTGATTTCACCAGATGGCTTACAATAGCGTTTTTCAGCAGTAAGTAGCTCATCAGCACCTTGTAAATGGAAAATTTCACTTACCGAAGCAATCTGATCTTCTATATTAACTAAAGTTTCGGTTTTGTGAATTTCCTTAGCTATTTTTGTCATAGAAGCAGCCGCTGCTCTAATAAGGTGGTTAGCCCAAATAACAATACTGATATTTGCAGTACGAAATACTTCTGTTGGTGTGCTGTAATATTTGGTAGGTACAATAATTAAGGGGGCTCGATTAGCCCATTCTTTAGTAAATGCTAAAATTTCATCTGCTTGAGAAAGTTTGCTATGAATTAAAATACCATCAGCTCCTGCTTGATGATAGGTTTCTGCACGATGTAATGCTTCACTTAACCCCCAACCAGCAATCAGAGCTTCTACCCGTGCAATAATAGAAAAATCTGGATGACGCTGTGAATCCTTACCTGCTTTAATTTTTCCACAAAATTCATCGATATCAGCTAAAGGCTGTTTTTCTCCCTCAATAAAGCTATTAGTCTTAGGGAAAACCTTATCCTCAATACATACGCCAGCGATTTCTCTCTGCTCTAGTTTTTTTACTAATCGCCGTAAATTATTAAAATTCCCATAGCCTGTATCCCCATCTAGTAGAATGGGAATTTGAGTGGTATCAGACATGAACTCTAGTATATCTACTACTTGAGTCCAACTTGCTTCATTATTATCCCTAACCCCAAACTGGGCAGAAAGAGCAAGCCCACTTGCCCAAATTCCTTTGAATCCAACTTCTTCTACAATGCGTGCACTTAACCCATTATGAGCTTCTAATAAAAATTCTGTTTGATGAGAATTTAATAAAGATCTTAACTGAGTAAACTTTGAAACTTGGGAGACTTGAAGAGATAGTGGAATATCCATAAAACTTTTTAACTAGCTTTTGGCGTAGATTGGATAAGCGGAAGGATAATTTGTTGTGCTCGAATAATGTCTTCTGGAAAATCAATCTCTATCCATGGTAACCCTGTAATATCCTCAATACCAAAACGCTGGAGATTAGCTAACAATACATCTCTTATCGCCTCTTCATAAGGCAGATCATAATATTGGTGATCTATGTAATATTGGCAGCGATCTGCTAATTGTGAAGCCATTTCTGCTGAAAAACGAAAAAAACCTACGGATTCACCGATGAGATCATAGGAAATATTTTTTGAAATATTTTTCCTAAATTCTATAGGAATTCCATGATGAAGGCATAACTTCACTGGTTCTTCATCATTAATATCAACCCGGCGATCTAACAAAAAGCAATTATCATGGGGCGATTGTAATAATTGCTGGCAGATTTGATAATCGTAAAGTACATCTGCATCCATCAGAAGAATATCTTCTTTTAAGCGAAGATATTCCCTAAGTGTCCATAGAGTGACTACACTACCTTGATTAAAATAAGGATTATATTCAATATTAAATTGAATACGGGAAGAATAATTACCTAGTACTTTCCTAATTTTATCAGCTTGATACCCTAAGCCAAAAGTAATTTTTTGAATACCTAGATATTCAAGAATAGATAAGTGCCGCTCAAGTAAACTAGCTGATTCACAGATTTTTAACAAACATTTAGGCTGCTCAATACAACCTGCAAGCCGTTTACCCTGACCGGCTGCTAAAATAATAGCGTGCACTATCTAAAAGGCAGCACTGATTAAACTGCTAAAAGGGCAGGACCTATACAAGCAACTACTGTTCTTAGGGTAGTACGTGCTGCATGGAAATGGGTTGCAAGCTGCCATAGTTTTAGAATGTCTTTAGGACACTTCAATAGATTTGCTAATAAAGCAAGTTTACGGATATTGCCCTCCATATTTACCGTACTTAATATAGAGTTAGGTAGAGCCATATGCGCAGGATCAACTACCGAACGGATGACTAAAAATGGAATACCTGCTTTAGCTGCAACACTAGCAATAGGGGCACTTTCCATATCTGTAGCCACACATTGAGTTTGATGATAGATAAGGTTCTTTGTCTCAGGGCAGCCAAGAGTAATTTCTGTATGGTGGAGTGCATCGATAGAAAAGGTTAGCCGAGAATCTAAGCGATTAATAATGCGCTGTCGCCATTCATGATCCGTGTGGTAAATCTCATCTTCAGTGACTCGTATTTGTTTAGGTAGTAACAAGGTGCCAGATTTTATATGAGGTGCCAAACCTCCTGCAACTCCCCAGCTGATTAGAGCTTTAGCACCTGCTGCTACGAAAGATTCAGCAGCTAACTGAGCACGTTCAGATCCCATACCAGAAAGCTGTAAATATAAGGACTCAGATAAGTGAATACTTTCTTTAGGATAAAGATTCTTTTTAGTAAGGCAACGCCCTTCCGAAGGAAGGGCAGCAATAATTCCCGTATCAATAGGAGCAATAGCTAATATCTCAGCTTCTATTGGATCATGAGTTAAATCAGAAGCAACTAGCATAGATTATTAATATAATTGCGGTATTTTGCTAAAGCCCAAAGTGGGAAAAATTTATCATAGCCGTGATACCTAAGGTAGAAAACCCGAGGAAATCCTGGTGCATTAAATGCTAAGTGATTCCAAGAGTTTTTATCTTGGTTAGTAAGTAAATATTCAACACCTCGTTTTACTGTAGTACTATTTCCTTCTCCTACAGCAATTAACCCAAGTAGCGCCCAAGCGGTGTGGATAGGGGTGCTTTCCTTATATGTTCCTGCAATAAACGAGTCATAGTAAGAATAATTATCCTCACCCCAACCTCCATCTGGACGTTGAACTTCTTGAAGCCAATGAACTGCTTTGCGAATAAATTCTTCTTTTGGATCGATTCCTACTTGTTCTAAAGCAGTGAGTACTGACCAAGTCCCATAAATGTAATTGGTTCCCCACCGCCCAAACCAGGATCCACTAGGTTCTTGTTCATTACGTATATAAGAGAGGGCGTGTTTTAATGATTCTGAATCTTCAGATCGTTTCAGCCGCCCCATTAAAGCCACACACCGAGCAGTAACATCTACGGTAGGGGGATCAAGTAAGGCACCATGGTCTGCAAAGGGAATTTCATTTAAATAATAATGCATATTATTAGTTTCAAATGAGGCAAATCCGCCATTTCTTGATTGCATTCCCCGTAGCCAATCGCAAGCAAGGGTAATTGACTCTCCGTATCGATCAGAATTATTAGCCTGATCCATCGCCCAAGCAACTACTGAAGTATCATCTAAGTCCGGATAATAAGCATTATTATATTGAAAAGCCCAACCACCACTCTTAAGATTTGGGTGTATTTCCTGCCAATCTGCTGGGTGATCTAAAATCTGTTTTCTTTTTAGCCAATCAAGGGCATGAATTACTTGGTTTGTAGTTCTTCCATTTTCTACCTCTTGAAGTGCTAAAGCAGCTAATCCCGTATCCCAAACAGGTGATACACAAGGCTGGCAATAAGCTGATTCGCCATGATCTACAACTAAATTTTGGATTGATTTTTTAGCAATTACCCTGATTGGGTGATCTAGAGGGTAATCTAATAATATTAAGGACTCATGGGCATTAACCATTGCTGGGAAAATAGCCCCTAATCCATCAATACCATTGATTCGTTCAACAACCCAGGTTTCTGCTTTCTTAAGGGCTTTTTTCCGTATAAATGATGGAATAATCGGCTCTATCAGCCGAACCGCACGCTCTACATAAAGTAGTATTTTATTTGCCCGAGATCGTGCTGGAAAATAATTACGCTCCTTTTCAGGAGGTACGGTAAAGAGCTCTTGAATATCCACCTTATTAGGATTTTTTGCTTCAGCTTTTAAGCTATAGAGGATAGCTAAAGGCACCATTACAGTTCTTGACCAATAGGCCACTTTCGTTAAGTGGAAAGGAAACCAGCGAGGGAAAAGCATAATTTCCACAGGCACAAGAGGGACTGCTCGCCAAGGAATTTGCTTAAACATAGCTAAAGTAAGACGAGTAAATGCATTAGATCGTGCTGCTCCTCCATAGGCTAAAATAGCTTCCCTAGCTCGCACCATATGAGGTGCGTTGATATCATCGCCTACTAGTTTAAGAGCAAAATATACTTTTACTGAACAACTAATATCTAACTTACCATCATAAAATAAGGGCCAACCACCATGATCAGCTTGTTTTTCACGCAAATAAACTGCTAATTTACGCCCTAACTCTGGTTCTAGATCGCCAGTAAAGTGGGTCCAAATAATATATTCAGCAGGGATAGTACAATCTGCTTCTAGCTCAAAACACCAGTGACCATCTTTATGTTGCTGTCTTAATAAGTAATCTCTAGCACGAGATATGGCACTATCTAATTTATGATTAGATTGCATTTCGGTGGGTTCTATAATAGTTTTTTCAATCGCATGAGCCATGATGGTTCAATCCTTATCCGTTTAATTCCTTAAATTTATTTACCGTAACTAATTTGAGGGGTTTTTAAAGGGGAAAGAGGTATACCCTTGGCAGCAAGGCTAAATAAAAATTTCAGTACTCTATCATGATTTGCCGCAAGGTTGGTCAAAAAAATAGTTATCTTTACACTACGGCGTGAAATTTTAACCTGATTTCCACTAGAAAAATCCTGATGATGATGTAATTTACGTAAAGTTAAAATGGCAAACCCAATTGCCCAAAGGCAAAAACGGCGAATACCTACTTCTTTAGACGGAATAAGCAAGGTATAAGCTAGAGCATTTTGCAAATGGGTATGAGCAATGCTAATCAAATACTGAAATCCCTCTCCAAAAGTGGAGGAGTACTGATTAGGTGTTAAATCTTCTAGATTAAAATGTGCTTTTTCAAATACACTACGAGGTAACCAACATACGCCTCGTTCCCTATCATCCCAAATATCCTTAAGGATATTGGTCATCTGTAAGCCTTGCCCAAAAGAGAGGGTAAGTTTACGTAATCCATCGCAGTTTTCGTGAACTTCTGGAGAATAGTCACAAAATAACTCTGTGAGCATTTCACCTACCACACCAGCAACGAAATAACAGTACTTATCCATTGCTATCATGTCCTCTAATCCTTTTAAGCTGGCTGATCTTTGAAATCTAGGCATTCCATCGCACATAATACGAACACACCGCTCTAGAGCAGCACGCTGAGGAGGCGTAAAACTATGGGTTACTCGAATAACTCGAGAGGTGTTCAGAATGAGCTCCCGTTCAGCGGGAAGCATTTGATCGGATAAAAGAGGATAGAGATCTTTAGCAAAAGATTGAGCAGATTTATCTCCCTTGACTACTTGAGTAAATGCTTTAGAGAATATATTTTTTTGATCTAAGCTCAGGGTAGGTTCATCTTCAATAGTATCTGCAATCCGGCATAATAAATAACCATTTGCGACGACTTCTCTTAGTTTATCAGGTAGCTGGGGAATTGTAAGTGCAAAGGTGCGGGAAACATCCACAAGCATTTTATCTTGATACACTTTGTCTTCAATAACAGCATCCATAATCTCTAACTTTTAAAATTTAAAACAATAAGAACAATGCAGATTATAATCTTGTATATAATTGCAGCTTATTCTACATGAAGCATCATAAATGAAATACATATTTTTATGCCTATTTTATAGAAAATACTTTATAAATCCATTATAAAAATAGTAGTAGTATTCTACTATTAAAGGAGGTTTTAAAAGTAAATTCATAATAATTTAATAGGATTTAAATAAAAATCCATCTTTTTTAAAATAATTATTATGCTTTTTTTGCTACTCTTCATTATGCTAATAGCATTTAATGGCTGTATCACCACAGTACAAGGATCTCTTCCTAAACGAACAGCTACAGAAGAACTACTTATTTCTACTGCGGTGGATCATAGCGTAGTAGAGTTAAATTTTGATATCCCATCGGGGGCAAAAGTTTGGTTTGATACCAGCATGCTACCTGGTATTAGAAATCAAGATCAAGATATTTTATATGCTATTAGTGCCATTAAAGCACAGTTACTTAAACAAGGTGGACAGCTAATTACAGACCAAAAAGAAGCTGATTTGATCATGGAAGCAAGGATAGGGGCACTTTCTATTGATAAAATTGAGAGGTTGATAGGTATCCCTAGTTTTTCCGTTCCGGTACCTTTAGCAGGTACCTTTAAAACCCCAGAAATAGCATTTTACAAAAAATCAGATATGCGTGGCATTGCTAAGCTAGCTTTTTTTATTTATGGTGCCAAGAATGGTAAATTACAAAATTTTTCAGTTCCTGTTCATGGAGATTCTTACTATATTCATGTGCATACACCAGTGAGTAATTGGTTTAGGGATGATTTTGTTCCTGAAAAAAATTGGTTTGAAACTGATTTCTCTCTTAGAAATAAAAGAACTAGAAATTAATAATTTTAATCAATAAGGATTAATTTGTAAGCAATCAAAACCGCTCCAGATCAGGAAAAGCAAAATTATTGTGATGTACATGGGTTGCACCAAATTCAGCACAACGATGCAGTGTTGGAATTCCTTTTCCAGGATTAAGTAAATTATTAGGATCAAAAGCCGATTTTATTTCATGGAATTGTTGAAGCTCTTCAGTACTAAATTGAATACACATTTGATTAATTTTCTCAATCCCTACTCCATGTTCACCGGTAATTGCGCCGCCAACGGTAACACAAAGCTCTAAAATCTCAGCCCCTAGTTGTTCTGCTCGCTCTAGTTCTCCGGGCTTACTTCCATCGTAAAGAATCAAAGGGTGTAAATTACCATCTCCGGCATGAAATACATTAGCGATAGGTAATTTAAACTCCTCTGAAAGCTTATTAATTTGTATTAATACTTCGGCAAGTTTTTTGCGTGGAATAGTCCCATCCATACAGTAATAATCCGGAGAGATACGACCTACTGCAGGAAAAGCTGCTTTACGCCCTTTCCATAGCTTTAACTGTTCTTGTTTATTTTCTGCAATACGTATCTCTGCAGCACCTGAAGCAGATAATAAGCTTTTCACTTGCTCAAATTGATAGCTAACTTCGGTAGCATTTCCATCTAGCTCACATAGTAAAATTGCTGCAACATTTCTAGGGTAGCCTACTTGAACAAAATTTTCTGCCGCTTGAATTGCTAGCTGATCCATCATTTCTAATCCAGCAGGAATAATTCCCGCACTTAAAATAGTGCTGACTGCCTTACTTGCCTCTTCTACTGTATTAAAAGCAGCGAGTAATAATTGAGTTTGTTCAGGAATAGGGAGTAATTTTACGGTGATCTCAATAATTATTCCAAGCAACCCTTCTGATCCTGTCATCAGTGATATTAAATCATAACCAGGATAATCTAGGGTAGTGCTCCCTAAAGAAATAAGTTCACCAGTAATGGTGAGGATTTTTAGTGCTAGGACATTATGAACTGTTAATCCATATTTCAAACAGTGTACTCCACCAGAATTTTCTGCAACATTACCCCCAATAGTACAAGCGATCTGAGAGGATGGATCAGGTGCGTAATAAAGTCTATGAGGTGCTGCTGCTTCGGAAATAGCAAGGTTACGTACCCCAGGCTGTACCCGAGCTGTTCTGTTGAGAGGATCAATGGCTAAAATGCGATTAAACTTAGCAAGGCTAATCAGTACCCCATTGCTTAGAGGTAAAGCTCCTCCAGAGAGTCCCGTTCCTGCCCCTCGAGGCACAATAGGAATATTATTTACGTTGCAAATCTGAAGAAGTTTTTGAATTTGAGCAATCGTTTCTGGCAGAACTACTAACCAAGGGAGGATTTGATAGGCAGAAAGCCCATCACATTCATAAGGAGATAGGTCTTCCTCTTTGTATAGAATTCCATTTTTAGGTAAAAAAGCACTCAGCTCTTTAATAAGTTCTTTCTTATTAAAAGAGTGGTTGGGGATTTTCGAAGTAAACAATCTTTAACCTTTAAATAAAATAAATTCTATACTGTACTCTATGATAGAGGAACTAAGAAATACGCATATAATAAATGCGCTTCAGAAATTAGCAGAAGGAAGAGATATTTTCTCTTATTGCTCTGAGGGAATTTGCTCTACTCTAGTAGATTTAGAGTTAGATACCTACGCTTTGTGGGGAAAAAATTCAGATAAATCAAATAAGATTATTTACCACAGCATACAAGAGAAAATTAGATTACTACATTTAAACAGTGCTATCTCAGCAAAGCATGATCAATTACAAATACCACCACTAGAAACCCTATGGCAGGTCCACTTACCTATAGCCATGTGGATCATAGAGCAACAAGAAAGGCTAGGGAAAAATCCTTTAGTATTAGGGCTAAGTGGTGCTCAAGGATCGGGGAAATCCACCTTGAGTAGGTTTTTGGAAGTTATTTTGACTACTTATTTTCATCAAAAAGTAGCTACTTTATCACTGGATGATTTTTATCTTTCTCATGGTAAGAGACAGCAGTTAGCTAAAAAAGTGCATCCTTTGTTTGTGACTCGGGGCGTACCCGGCACTCATGATACAATACTCGCAATAAAGACACTAGAATCCTTAAAATCAGCAAATCAGGACTCAATTACCCAATTTCCTAAATTTGATAAAGGATTAGATAATAGACTGCCTGACGCAGAAGGTATTATTTTTCAAGGGCGACCTGATATTATAATTTTTGAAGGATGGTGTGTAGGTACTCATCCAGAATCTGATCAGCAACTTATCGTCCCTATTAACCAGTTAGAGATTGAAGAAGATAAGGATAGTGCATGGCGACACTATATAAACCAAGTATTGCATCATGATTATGCTAAATTATTTTCCTTATTAGATAGGTTAATTTTTATAAAAATCCCTTCTTTTCAAACTGTATGTAAGCAGCGATTGGAACAAGAACAGAGTCTCGCTCACTCAAATCAGCAAAGATATCTGAATAAACGTACCTCAGAAATAAAAATAATGGACAAAGTAGCAATCAAGAGATTTATTGCTCATTTTCAAAGAATAACTGAATATATGTTAAGAGAAGTACCTTCTTATGCTGATATGGTATTAGAGATTAATGATCGGAGAGTATTTTTAAAAATACAGGCTAAAAATTAGCGATATTTATATTATAGATATACTTAGTAATACTATTCTTCCTTTAGGAGCCTATTCATGCCTATTTCTTCTTTTCACCCCCCTACTCGAATTTTATTGGGCCCAGGTCCATCTGATGTAAATCCTCGAATTTTAGAGGCTATGTCTCGCCCCACCATTGGTCATTTAGATCCGCTTTTTGTTGCCATGATGGATGAGATGAAATCTCTACTGCAATATACTTTTCAAACTCAAAATGAGCTCACTTTTTCTGTCTCTGCTCCTGGGAGTGCAGGGATGGAAACTTGTTTTGTTAACTTATTAGAACCGGGAGATAAAGCCATCGTTTGCCAGAATGGTGTGTTTGGTGGTCGGATGAAAGAAAATGTAGAACGATGTGGTGCTATCCCAGTTATGATACAAGATACTTGGGGAAAACCTGTAGATCCAAATAAGCTTGAAGAAACCCTTAAAGCGCACCCAGATACGAAAGTGGTTGCGTTTGTCCATGCAGAAACCTCTACAGGTGCTCAGTCAGATGCAAAAACCTTAGTAGAAATTGCTCACCGCTATGGTTGTCTTACTATTGTAGATACAGTTACTTCCTTAGGAGGCAGCCCGGTAAAAGTAGATGAGTGGAAAATTGATGCCATTTATTCAGGTAGCCAAAAATGCCTTTCCTGCACCCCTGGGCTTTCTCCAGTAAGTTTTAGTTCACGGGCAGTAGAAAAAATTAAAACTCGAAAAACAAAAACCCAGAGTTGGTTTTTAGATTTAGGGTTAGTCAGTAGTTACTGGGGTGGAGCAGGAAAACGAGCCTATCATCATACAGCACCTATTAATGCTCTTTACGGATTGCATGAATCTCTAGTTATTTTACAAGAAGAAGGGATTGAGGAATCTTGGGCAAGGCATAATCGTAATCATCAAATACTCAAAGCGGGTATTGAAGCTATGGGATTATCCTTTATTGTTGATAAACCTTATCGCCTTCCTCAGCTCAATGCAATTAAAATTCCTGAAGGTATTGATGATGCAAAAGTACGCACCCAATTATTGCAGCAATACGGCATAGAAATAGGGGCTGGGCTAGGGGATATGGCAGGTAAAATATGGCGTGTTGGTTTAATGGGTCACAGTGCTAACTTACGTAATGTCTTAATTTTCCTAGGGGCCTTAGAGAAGATTTTAAGCGATTTAGGTGCCAAAATTGAAGTAGGTGCAGCAACTAAAGCCGCTTCTTTAAAAGCAGCAGCATAGTAAAACTACTTAGGGGTTAGGGATGGAAGTGATTAATCACAATAAGGAAGCACGTAATACTTCTACTCCTTCTGCTCCATTTGAAATAAGCTATGAGAACCCTGCTTGTATCGAAGATATCCTTAGTGAGCAAAATATACTATGCATAATAAGGTTTGGTGATTATTTAACTCATATAGACGATCCTAGAGTAATTACTGTTAATTTACCTGAGTTACAAGTACCACAATTATCTACAGTTGAGGTTTGGCGTACTACCCAAGGGCTAGAAGCAGGATATGATAAAGAAAGAGGGATTTGGTATAGTCGAACCGATTCTATCTTATTTGGCTATCTTCAAATTGAAGAGAATAATACTTCAAGTTTAAATGAAACTACTTATCATATCTATCGTTCTATCATCGAGTGTCAACAAAATTTAAATTATCCATATTTATTAAGAACATGGAATTATTTACCTCATATTCATAATGAGGAAGAGGGCTTAGAGCGGTATCGGGCTTTTTGCTTGGGTCGCCATAGAACTTTAGAAACCCTTCCAAACTTTGAGCGTTTTTTAGTTGCTGCTACCGCAACGGGTACAAGCACAGGGAAAACCCTTGTTTATTTTCTCGCAGCAACTAATCCTGGCGAACGAGTAGAAAACCCACGACAAGTCAGTGCTTTTCGATACCCATTTTATTATGCTCCTCGTAGCCCTTCTTTTTCTCGGGCTACATTAAAAAGGTGGCATTCTGAAATTCACTTTTATATTTCTGGTACAGCGAGCATTATTGGTCATGAAACTAAGCATATTGGAAAGCCACTGGTCCAACTGGAAGAAACCTTAAACAATTTGCATGCACTGATAAAAAATGCTAATCAAGTCCATCAATTACATATTAAGAATCTACAAGAACTTAGCTTATTAAAAGTTTATATTCGACAAGGTGTAGAGGTAGGTCCTATTGCACAATATTTAAAAGAAGCTCTTGGAAATACAGTGCCTACGATTTTTCTTCAAGGAGATATTTGCCGAGAAGAATTATTAGTAGAAATTGAAGCATTTTACCGAGAGCAAATAAAAAAATAGATAATTAATCTATCAATAAAAGCTCTAAAATTCGAACATAGATTTGAGATAATTGATCTAGATCTGCAATGGCTACATGTTCGTTAATTTGATGAATACTTTTATTAACTGGACCTAACTCTATCACCTGTGTACCAGTAGGCGCAATGAATCGCCCATCTGATGTACCACCACTAGTGGAAAGTGTAGTTTCAATACCAGTAATTTCCTTAATTGCTTTTACAACTATAGCCGCTAGAGTAGCACTTTCTTGGGTACGAAATGGTAAGCCAGAGAGATGCCAATCAATAGTATACTTTAAATGATGGCGAGAGAGGATATCAGTTACTCGGTGTTTTAGCTCGTTATCTGTTACTTCTGTAGAATAACGGAAATTAAATAGTACTTCTAGATCCCCCGGAATGACATTAGTTGCACCTGTACCACCACGAATATTTGAAATTTGAAAGCTGGTAGGCGGAAAATCCTCATTGCCCTCATCCCATTGAGTATTGCATAGCTCTAATAACGCTCCTGCAAAGCCATGAATAGGGTTATCAGCTAATTGAGGATAGGCGATATGCCCTTGAATACCATGAATAATTAAAGTTCCGTTAAGAGATCCTCTACGACCATTTTTGATTTGATCACCTACTTTCTCAAGACTGCTCGGTTCACCTACTAAACAAAAATCTATTTTTTCTCCTCTCTTTTGTAATGCCTCTATTACCCTAACAGTACCATCTACTGCAATTCCTTCTTCATCACTAGTAATCAATAAAGCAATAGTTCCTTGGTGATCGGGGTGGCTAGAAATAAATTGCTCACAGGCAGTTACCATAGCAGCAAGACCACCTTTCATATCTGCTGCTCCACGACCATAAAGAATTCCGCCTTTAATTGTTGGGGTAAAAGGATTGCTTGCCCATTTTTCTTTAGGTCCAGTAGGCACTACATCTGTATGGCCTGCGAATACAAATAGGGGAGAGCTTTTACCTCGGCAGATCCAAAGATTTTGTACTTTCCCAAAAGGCATATATTCTGTATGAAAGCCTATTTTCTCGAGACGATCAGCCAAGATTTTTTGACAGCCTGCATCGTTAGGGGTAATAGAAGGGCAGGCAATCAATTCTTTAGTAAGTGCTAAAGTAGAGGACATGATTCAATTATTTTATTTAAATATCACGGAGTAACTCATTAATCCCCACCTTACTACGAGTCTTCTCATCTACCTGCTTTACAATTACAGCACAGTAAAGGCTATAAGTACCATCTTTAGAGGGAAGGTTACCAGAAACAACCACAGATCCTTCTGGAATTCGTCCATAGCTGATTTCATCGGTTGCTCTATTTAGGATTTTTGTACTTTGACCAATAAATACGCCCATAGAAATTACCGATCCTTTCTCAACAATGACTCCTTCTACTACTTCAGATCGGGCACCGATAAAACAATCATCTTCAATAATAGTAGGTCGGGCTTGTAAAGGTTCTAGAACACCACCGATACCCACACCGCCAGAGAGGTGAACATTTTTCCCAATTTGGGCACAAGATCCTACGGTTGCCCAAGTATCTACCATAGTGCCTTCATCCACATAAGCACCAATATTTACGTAGGAAGGCATCAGTACTACATTAGGGGCGATAAAAGCACCCTTACGTACCGTAGCAGGTGGAACGACTCTTACATTATCTTTTTGAAAATCACTAAGAGTATAGTGATTATACTTTGGGGGGACTTTATCAAAATAATGAGTAAATCCCCCTTGAATAAGGGAGTTATCAGAGAGTCGAAAAGAAAGTAATACTGCTTTTTTCAGCCACTCGTTAACTAGCCATATTCCTTCTTTTTTTTCTGCTACTCGTGCACGACCAGTATTTAAGAGCTGTAGTGCTTCTGATACTGCATTTCTAACCTTAGCCTCTCCATTATGGGGATTAATTTCAGATCTATGCTCAAAGGCCTCTTCAATAATTGTTTGAATATCACTCATTGATTTATTTGTTGTCCTAGTATTATTTAGTTTTATCTTTAAGTTGTTGAGATCCTGCGAAATCTAGAGCAAACTGCCAAGCCGTACGCCCGCTTCTTGAACCTCTGGCTAAGGCCCATTGTAGAGCCGCTTTGTCTGCTTCTTCCCATAATTTTAAATCTACCTCATGATATTTTAACCAAGTGTGCACTATTTCCAAGTAACCTTCTTGATTGATAGGGTAAAAAGAAAGCCATAGGCCAAATCGATCAGAAAGGGAAATTTTCTCTTCTACTGTTTCTCCGTGGTGAATTTCTTGATCTATAAGCTGTGTTTGTTGATTTTCTGACTCATATTCAGGGAGTAAATGGCGGCGATTAGAAGTAGCATAAACTAATACATTTTTTGGAGTAGTACCTATAGAGCCATCTAAAACAGCTTTTAAAGATTTATAGCTAGAATCGTCTGCTTCAAATGAGAGATCATCGCAGAATAATATAAAGCACTCAGGGCGTTGTATCACCTGAGCAATAATATCAGGTAAATGAATTAATTCATGTTTATCCACTTCAATTAGCCTTAGACCTTGATGAGCAAACTTATTGAGAACAGCTTTAATTAAGGAAGATTTTCCGGTACCTCGAGAACCCCATAAGAGTGCATTATTTGCTGGTAACCCAGAAATAAATTGATGAGTGTTTTGAATTAACCGCTGTTTTTGGGAATTTACTCCGCATAAATACTCTAACTGAATAGAATGGGTATTTGAAATAGGCTCTAAGTAACCTGAATGACTTAGATGAGTGGCTCGCCAGCGGAAAGCAATGGATGATTCCCAATTAAGAGCTCTATCCTGGGGAAAAAAATGATATTCAATACGATCAACTAAATCTGATACTCTATCAATTAGTTGTTGAGTGGTTGAGGACATCGTTATTTTCAAATCAATAAAGAAAAAACTACAATTTACTTAATTTTTAGATACCACTATCTATAGGTTAAATAATAAAAATAAGAAATATAATTAAACAGTAAGTATTTTACTAGTTACTATAAATAAATTAATAATTACTATAGGTAAATAACTGGCTTTAATCAATTTACTACTTGAAAATAACCATCATATTAAGTATTATATCTAACTAGTGATGCGGGGTGGAGCAGTCTGGCAGCTCGTCGGGCTCATAACCCGAAGGTCGTAGGTTCAAATCCTGCCCCCGCTACCACATTATATATATCAGTTATGTAGTATTTAGAATAGGGCCGTTGGCCCTTTTTTTGTTTTAAATGGTTAAATATGTGGGATAGGGAAAGTATTTATACTGTAATAATGCCAACTATTACTACCTTAGGCTATGAGCTAGTAGGTATAGAGTGTCATGTCAATCATAAAAATTCCCTCTTACGTGTGTATATTGATTCAGATTTAGGAATTACAGTAGATGACTGTGAAAATATCAGTCATCAAGTAAGTGCTTTACTAGATGTAGAAAAGCCAAATATGGGATCTTACACTCTAGAGGTATCTTCTCCTGGGCTTGATCGGCCGCTTTTCACTAAAGCACACTATGTTCGATTTATTGCAAATGACATTTCAATCACGCTCTATGAGTCTTTAGATGGGCAAAAAAAATTAAAGGGCTTACTAAAAGCTGTTCTTGAAGATGAAATTGTAATTGTAGTTACTGGGAAAGATTTCCAAATTCCATTGTCGAACATAAAAAAAGCGCGTTTAGTACCAAAAATAAATTAAGTTGACTTAGGGTTAATAATGAACAAAGAAATATTAATGGTAGTAGACGCTGTTTCTAATGAGAAAGGCGTAAATAAAGAGGTAATTTTTCAAGCCCTAGAAGCAGCTCTTGTAATGGCAACCCGAAAACGCTATTCGGAAGACATTGCGGTACGCGTTGCTATTGATCGGATAACAGGCGAGTATGAGTCTTTTAGAGTGTGGGAAGTGGTTGAAAATGAAGAAAGCATAGAATTTCCGCATCGACAGATATCTTTCAGTAAGGCACAAGATCAAGCGCCTAATATTAAATTAGGTGAATTTATTGAAGAGCCTATAGGATCTATAGAATTTGGTCGTATTGCAGCTCAAACCGCAAAACAGGTTATTGTTCAAAAAATTAGAGAAGCAGAGCAAGCTCAAATTTTTGAAATATATAGAAATCAAATAGGTAAAATGATGGTAGGGGTAGTAAAGCGTACTACTCAAGGTAATGTTATTTTAGATTTTGGAGATAATGCTGAAGGTATTATTCTACGAGAAGAAATGATTCCCCGTGAAACCGTACGCCCTGGAGATAGGTTACGGTGCTACCTTAGAGATGTACGTGGCGAAGGAAGAGGTCCACAATTAATGGTAAGTCGTATTGCTCCAGAACTTTTAATAGAGCTATTTAAATTAGAAGTACCAGAAATTAGCGAAAATAGAATAGAAATTAAAGGTGCTGCAAGAGATCCTGGAGTTCGAGCTAAAATTGCGGTCAAAACTAATGAATCTCGTATTGATCCGATAGGGGCATGTGTAGGAATGCGTGGATCTAGAGTACAAGCAATCTCAAATGAGTTAGCAGGAGAACGAATAGATATTGTGTTGTGGGATGAAGATCCAACCCATTTTGTGATTAATGTGATGGCACCTGCAGAAATTAGCTCTATTGTTGTAGATGAAGAAAACCATAGTATGGATATTGCGGTAGCTGAGGAAAATTTATCTCAAGCAATTGGTCGAGGTGGGCAAAATATTCGCTTAGCTACTCAACTTACTGGATGGTCATTAAAAGTAATGACGGAGCAGGAAGCAGGTAAAATCGGAGAAGCAGAAAATGAAGTATTACAGAAACTATTTACCGATCAGCTTAATGTAGAGGAAGAGATAGCAGCTATTTTAGTACATGAAGGATTTTCTAGCATTGAAGAAATTGCTTATGTACCAGAACAAGAACTACTAGCCATTGACGAATTTGATCAAGAAATTGTGAAGGATCTAAGAGGGCGTGCTAGAGATGTACTTCTTAGTTGTACAACGAACGGTGAAGAATCCCAAACCTCGCAACCAAGCCAGGATCTCCTAGCACTAGAAGGTATTGATAAAGTATTAGCTGATAAATTTGCAATGGCAGGAATTTTCACGAGGGATGATTTAGCTGAGCAAGCAGTAGATGATCTTATTGAAATCAAAGGAGTCGATAGAGAACAGGCCGCTCGTTTAATTATGGCAGCTAGAGAAGTTTGGTTTGCTAATGAACAGTAACAAACCAAACTTAAGAAATAAAAGGTGAAACATGAGTGATGTAACGACGGTACAACAATTAGCTAGTGCTATGGGCACACCCATAAACCATTTATTAGAGCAGCTATATAAAGCCGGTATTAAAGTGGATGGAGAAAATAGCCTAATAACTGAGTCTCAAAAATCACAGTTATTACTATATCTAAAACAAGAAGGGAGTATAGGTGCAGAGTTCAAAGTTCCTAAAAAGATTACACTAAAACGTCGAAGTTATAGTGAAATTCAAGTTAGTAACAGTGGTGGTCATTCTAAGCGTGTCAATATTGAGGTACGTAAAAAGCGCACTTATATTAAGCGAAGCGTGATCCTAGAGCAAGAACAAGAACGCCTTGCAGAGGCAAAAACAGAGCGTCAAGAACGTTATCGCGAAGAGGGTAATACCACCATTCAAGAACCTCAGGAGAATAGTGCTAATTCAGTAAGTACCCAGATAGTTCAAGATTCACTTCAAGAAGAAATTAAGCTAGTTACTAAAGTAGATCAAGTAGAGGTATCTAAGCCTATTGAAAAGTTAGAACAAGTAAACGAGCCTAAAGAGCAAGAATCAACTGAGAATTCAGATATTGAAAAGTCAAACTCTCAGGATAATAAATCTTTATCTACCCCTGCTTTAGATGATTCTATTTCAAATTCAAAAAACAAGGCAAGTAAAAAAAATAAATCTGATAAAGCTAATCATAAAGATAATCCCCGGGAATTTAGTGATGAAGATAAGAAAGAAAAACATAGTTATAAAGAGCAATCCCTAAGTTCTGATAAATTTATTGGAAAAAATAAAAAATCTCGCCCCAAAAAAGCTATACCCACCATAAAACATGGATTTGAAAAACCAAGTACTCCAATAAT
Source organism: Candidatus Nitrosacidococcus sp. I8 (assembly GCF_945836005.1). NCBI lineage: Bacteria > Pseudomonadati > Pseudomonadota > Gammaproteobacteria > Chromatiales > Chromatiaceae > Candidatus Nitrosacidicoccus > Candidatus Nitrosacidicoccus urinae. The sequence goes on from NZ_OX241534.1 coordinate 580,937, forward strand.
CCGAGAAGTTGTAATCCCACAAACAATCACTGCTGCTGAGCTTGCCCAGAAAATGGCAGTAAAAGCTGCTGAAGTAGTAAAGCATCTTATGCGTCTAGGGATTATGGCAACGATTAATCAAGCACTAGATCGAGATACAGCGGTGATCCTAGTAGAAGAAATGGGTCATAAACCAAAACTTTTGGAAGAAAATACATTGGAGCTCACACTTCATGAGCAACAGTCCATACAAGGCATTAAAAAAGTACGTGCTCCTGTTGTAACGGTAATGGGGCATGTAGATCATGGAAAAACATCATTACTCGATTGCATTCGCCGATCCAAAATAGTTTCTAGTGAGTCAGGGGGTATTACCCAACATATCGGAGCCTATAAAGTACATTCGGAAAAAGGGGACATTACCTTTATTGATACACCAGGTCATGCTGCATTTACCGCCATGCGTGCTAGAGGAGCTAAAGTTACGGATATTGTAGTTTTAGTTGTTGCTGCAGATGACGGAGTGATGCCCCAAACCATTGAAGCTATCCAACACGCAAGAGCAGCAGAAGCACCTATTGTAGTTGCAATCAATAAAATTGATAAGCCAGACGCTGATCCTGATAGAGTAAAACAAGGGTTAGCAAATCATAACGTAATCAGCGAGGATTGGGGTGGGGATATTCAATTCATACCTGTTTCTGCTAAAACAGGCGTAGGGATAGACAATCTTATTGAATCTATTTTACTTCAAGCTGAAATAATGGAGCTTAAAGCTTCCTCTGAAGGACCAGCAAAAGGAGTAATTATCGAATCTCGCCTTGATAAAGGAAAAGGACCTGTAGCAACTATTCTGGTACAAAACGGTACCCTTCGTAAGGGAGATATACTCTTAAGCGGTATAGAAACCGGTAGGGTTCGAGCTATGCTAACTGAATCTGGGCTTGAGATAGAAGAGGCTACTCCTTCTACACCTGTAGAAATTATAGGCTTATCAGGCACTCCTAATGCAGGAGATGAAGCGATTGTTGTCTCCGATGAAAAAAAGGCACGAGAAATTGCAGAATTTCGCCAGAATAAGGAGCGAGAAAACAAACTAGCTCGCCAACATCCAGCAAAACTTGAAAATATGTTCGATAGGGTTAATTCTGGAGAAACTCAAGTACTCCACCTTATTATTAAAGCAGATGTACAGGGATCGGCAGAGGCACTCTCTGATTCTCTAACCCAATTATCTACAGATAAAGCTAGAGTTAAAGTAATTACTGCTGGGGTAGGTGGTATTAACGAAACTGATGTAAATCTAGCAGTTGCAGCCGATGCAATTATTATTGGCTTTAATGTCCGTGCAGATACATCAGCACGTCGTGCTATTACAGAGAAAGGAGTAGACCTTCACTACTATAGCATTATTTATAATGCTATTGATGAGGTTAAAAAAGCACTCATGGGTATGTTAGAGCCAGAATACCAAGAAAGTATTATTGGTCTTGCTCGAGTAGATGATGTATTTCGCTCACCTAAATTTGGGGCTATTGCAGGATCCCTAGTTGTTGAAGGTGTTATTCGCCGAAGTAACCCAATTAGAGTACTAAGAGACAATATCGTTATTTTTGAGGGACAATTAGAGTCCTTACGTCGATTTAAAGAAGACGTACAGGAAGTACGAGCTGGTACTGAATGCGGTATTGGAGTTAAAGATTATCGTGACGTAAAAGTAGGGGATCAAATAGAGGTATACGAGAAGATAAAGGTAGATCCTACGCTATAAAAATGAATCAGAATTTCCCACGTACACACCGTATCAATGAGTTGCTAAAGCGGGAATTAGCACTACTGATTCAGAAAAATATAAAAGATCCTAGAATAAAACTAGTTACTGTCTCCTACGTAGATATTTCTCCAGATTTAAAACAAGCAAAAGTATATATTACCTCTATGGAACAAGATAAAGCGAGGATTAACGCTCAGCTAAATGTTTTAAATAAAGCAGGAGAATTTTTTAAAAGAAATTTGTACCAAAGAGTTGATCTACGCGTAGTACCAAACTTAAAATTTTTATATGATAATTCCATTGAGCACGGTAATTACCTACGCTCTTTAATTGATAAAGTAGTTAAAGAAAATCACCATTTACCATAAATAGATGGAAAAACAAAATCAATTAAAGAGCCATAGTATTATCCATGGTATGGTTTTATTAGATAAACCCATAGGGATGAGTTCTAACGCTGCTTTACAACAGGTAAAACGAATTTATCAGGTACGTAAAGCAGGTCATACGGGGAGTTTAGATCCTATGGCAAGTGGTTTATTGCCTATTTGTTTAGGAGAAGCTACTAAACTCTCTCAATTTATCTTGGATGCAGATAAGCGTTATTTGGTCCGTTGCCGTTTAGGAGTAACAACTACTACAGGAGATGCTGAAGGCGAGATAATAAAAACAACTCCGGTAAAAACCTTCGATTGGGAGTTTATTGAAAATACCTTAAAGAGATTTATTGGAGCCCAAGAGCAAATACCGCCCATGTACTCAGCAATTAAGTATCATGGCCAACCGCTGTATAAGCTAGCACGCCAAGGGATTGAAATTAAAAGATCTCCTCGTAAAATTATCATTTATAATATAAAGCTTACTGAAGCTACAGAAACTTATTTAAGTCTTGAAGTTTTTTGTTCTAAAGGAACTTATATTCGTACTTTAGTAGAAGATATTGGCCATGCTCTTGAATGTGGTGCACATACAACAATGCTTCGGCGTATCCAAGTAGGTAATTTTAATAGTGTTGACATGATATCCCTTTCCCAATTGAAAGATCTTGCTGAGATGGATAATCAGTTAAACACGTTAGTTTTACCTCCAAGGGATATTCTTAAAAACCTACCTGAAGTTAGTATTATTCCTCATCTAGCTCATTGCCTCCGGCAGGGACAAACAGTATTTATTTCTCAGCTGATCCCCCAAGGATTAGTACGTTTAGTTGAAGATAATAAGGATTTTTTTGGAATAGGTAAGGCTGTAAACAGTAACCAAGTAGCCCCATATAGGCTATTATTTACCTCTAATGGTTAGCATTTAGTTAAAGTAAAATTAAGAAATTAATAGGAAAGTATATGCCTTTAAGTTACGAAGATAAAGCTCGGATTATCAAAGAACATCAGTATAACACAAACGATACAGGTTCTTCAGAAGTGCAGATAGCACTACTATCAGAACGGATTAGTCAACTCTCTGAACATTTTAAAGTACATAAACACGATCACCATTCACGACGAGGCTTATTACGTGCAGTAAGCCGTAGAAGAAAACTGCTTGATTTTTTAAAAAGAAAGAACTTAGAAGGTTACCGTGATCTAATTAGCACGCTTGGACTACGTCGCTAATACTAAACACTCTAAGAAATATAGATTTTCTCTTTTGAACATTTATTCACTATTTATAAGGATTATAATGTGACTCCAGTTAAAAAAGTAATTGAATATGGCGATCATACGCTTATTATTGAAACCGGCTATATGGCACGGCAAGCTACTGGATCTGTCATTGTCCATTATGGTGAGACTACTGTGTTAGTAACCGCAGTAGGTGTAAAAGCAGTGAGTGAAAATCGGGATTTTTTTCCACTTACTGTAAATTTTCAAGAAAAATCTTATGCTGCTGGTAAAATACCCGGTGGATTTTTTAAGCGAGAAGGTAGACCTACAGAAAAAGAAACTCTAGTTTCTCGTCTTATTGATCGTCCTCTACGCCCCTTATTTCCAAAAGGATTCACTAATGAAGTGCAAGTGATTGCTACTGTCCTTTCTTCAGATGGAGAAAATGATTCAGATATTCCTGCTATTATCGGCGCATCTACTGCACTTGCCATTTCTGGTATTCCATTTAGCACTCCTATTGCAGCTGCAAGGGTTGGGTATATCGATGGGCAATACGTAATTAATCCAACCACTAACGAGGCTAAAAAATCAGCCCTAGATTTAGTAGTTGCAGGTACAGCAAAAGCAGTGCTTATGGTTGAGTCAGAAGCACAAGAATTACCTGAAGAAATTATGTTAGGTGCCGTGATGTTTGGTCATCAAGAAATGCAAGGAGTGATCCAAGCAATTGCAGAGTTAGTTGCAGAAATAGGAAAAACACCTTGGAATTGGCAACCACCTTTAGAGGATACTGATTTACAGTCAGCAGTTGAGGAGATTGGGAAAAAGCATTTAGAAAGTGCCTACCAAATTCAATCAAAACAGGATCGCCAAGAGAATTTGGCATCGGCACGTGAACTTATAGTACAACAACTCGTACTAGGTGAGGTCCCAAAATGGGGCTCTGATCAAGTATTAGTAGCGATTAATCGTCTAGAAAAAAACTTTGTAAGAGGGCAAATTATTTCTGGAAAACAACGAATTGATGGTCGCAATAAAAATGAAGTTCGACCTATTAGTATTATGGTTGGACTATTACCTAGAACTCATGGTTCAGCACTCTTTACTCGAGGAGAAACCCAAGCATTAGTAACTACCACCTTAGGCACTGAGCGAGACGCTCAAGTGATTGATGCTATTGATGGAGAATACCGAGAGCGGTTTATGCTTCATTATAATTTTCCACCTTTCTGTGTAGGAGAGGTGGGTATGGTGGGTGCACCAAAACGGCGAGAAATTGGTCATGGTAGGCTAGCTAAGCGCAGTATTAGTGCCGTGATACCTAGTGAAATAGATTTTCCTTATGTAATCCGGGTAGTCTCTGAAATTATGGAATCTAATGGTTCCAGCTCAATGGCAACGGTATGTGGTACAAGCCTTTCTTTGATGGATGCAGGTGTCCCCATTAAATCTCCTGTAGCAGGCATTGCCATGGGGCTAATTAAGGAGGGTGGTCAGTTTGCAGTACTTAGCGACATTCTTGGTGATGAAGATCATCTTGGTGATATGGATTTTAAAGTAGCGGGTACGGCAAAAGGTGTAACAGCCTTGCAAATGGATATAAAAATCGATGGAATTACCGAAGAGATAATGCGTACTGCTCTATCTCAAGCTAGGGAAGGGCGGTTTCATATTTTAAATGAGATGAATAAAGCTATTTCTACTCCTCGGGGGGAAATGTCTGAGTATGCTCCTCGAATGGTAACTTTCAAAGTTAATCCCGATAAAATTCGAGACATCATCGGCAAAGGTGGTGCAACAATACGTACTCTAACTGAAGAAACAGGTGCTACTATTGATATTAGCGATGATGGTACTGTAAAGATATTTTCTACCGATAAAGCGAATGGACTAGAAGCAAGGCGTAGAGTAGAACAGATTGTCTCTGATATAGAAGTTGGGAAGATCTATGAGGGAAAAGTATCTAGATTAATGGATTTTGGCGCTTTTGTGACTATCCTCCCTGGTAAAGATGGCTTACTTCATATTTCTCAAATTTCAGATGAAAGGGTAAATCATGTGAGTGATAAACTCTCAGAAGGGGATATAGTTCGTGTAAAAGTTTTAGAAGTAGATAAGCAAGGCAGAATTCGTCTAAGTATAAAAGCAATTAAAGAAGAATAAAAAGTAAGTTGTTTGTTTCTCTTATTTTCTTATAGGCATAACTATACTTATGCCTATAAGGAATCTCTGGTATTATTAAGTAGAGTTAAAAACTCTCAGTTGATGTAAAAAGCCCAACGCGAAGATCCTGAGCAGTATAAATTTCACGATTGTCCACGAACATAGTACCATCTGCTATTCCCATCACTAATTTACGCATTACTACTCTTTTTAAATCAATATGATAAGTGACTAGTTTATTTTTAGGAGTTACTTGTCCCGTAAATTTCACTTCCCCTGATCCTAGTGCTCGACCGTGACCTAATCCCCCTAGCCAAGCGAGATAAAAACCTAACAATTGCCACATGGCATCTAATCCTAAACATCCTGGCATGACTGGATCTCCGCTAAAATGGCAGTCAAAAAACCATAAATCAGGTTTAATATCCATCTCTGCAATAATTTTCCCTTTTTCAAATTTGCCGCCATTATCACTGATATGAGTGATACGATCTACCATAAGCATTGGTGGAGATGGTAGTTGTGCATTACCAAGGCCAAACATATCGCCTTGGGCGCATTGAAGCAAATTTTCGTAGCTAAACTTATTAGGTTTTTCCATTACATAAATGTTTACTTAATTGGAGAGTGCGAATTAATAGTTTCACTGAATTCTAGACTAGGATAATCAATAACCTACATTAAATTCATAACTATGAGAATAGAGCTATATTTTATGAATTTTTTTTAATTTCATGAAGAGGTTTTTGGCTTAATTGAGCACTTGATCTTTTACTTATTTCTTCAAACCAACTAGATAGGTGTTTTAATTGGCTAAAATTTATAGGTTGGTTTACTTGAACCTGATTTGCAAAATCTAACCAGACATAAAGCCAAATATCCGCTGCTGAAAAACGATCTCCACATAAATAAAGACCATGCATCATACTATCTAGCCATTGAATTCTATCTTGAGCTACCATTTTTAAACCGGGTGCAGCCTCTGGAACAACAGGAATACGAGATTTAAAACGATTTAATCCTTCACTATAATGAAATGCGTTATGAATAAATTCTGTAATATTCAGCTCCACACGTCGCCACCACATACGAGTTTCTGCTCGTTCCTTTGGGTTATTACCAATTAATACTGGTTGAGGATAGAGCTCTTCTAAGTATTCTGCAATTGCTAATGATTCTGTAATATAGCTACCATCATCTAACTGTAAACTAGGGGTTTGCCCTGCAGGATTAATAGATAGATACTCAGTTTCTCGGTTTTCCCCAGTTATAACATCAATAAACTGGCTATCTAATTGAATATTTTTTTCTAAAAGAAACATACGTAAACATCTAGGTGCTGGGCTAATTGCGTCTAAAACAAGCATAATATTTTCCCTAACTGATTATTTTATTTCTTAATTTTATTATATACTTCCATTTTTCCGTTAGAAGAATGCTCCTCTATAACAGTACTATATATTCAGATGGTATCCGCTACTTTTAAGTAAAAATTTAAATATACTGTACTTATTCTAACATGGAAGGAATATCCCTAGCTGATGCAGCCCTTCACTGCCTTACCATTTGCGATCCTGAAGAAAAAATTAACGCTACTCAACAAGTAGCACAGATCTGGAAAGAAGATAAATTAACTATTTCTTCTCCATCCACTTATAGTGCTCAATTGATTCCAGGCTTACCTCAGATCTTACGCTTAGTTGCTCCAAAATACTTATCTCGACGTAAATTACATTCTCTTGAAGGAAAAGCTGCTTTTATCCACGCCATCGCACATATTGAGTTCAATGCAATAAATCTAGCTTGGGATGCTATATACCGTTTTCAAGGATTACCTGAAGCATTCTATAGTCATTGGATACAAGTTGCAGCTGAAGAAGCCCATCATTTTTATTTGCTGAATATACATTTACATTCACTAGGCTATCAGTATGGAGATTTTCTTGCTCATAATGGTCTTTGGGAAATGGCAGAAAAAACAGCTTATGATCCTATGGTTAGGATGGCACTTGTCCCAAGAGTGCTGGAAGCAAGGGGGCTAGATGTAACCCCGAGTATGATAGAGCGCTTAAGGGCAATAGGAGATCTAAGAGCAATTGCTATTTTGGAAATTATTTTTCGAGATGAGATAAACCATGTCGCTATTGGATCTTATTGGTTTCGGTATTTTTGTAAAATACGCAATTTAAATCCCGAAGATACTTTTTCTAGTCTGATTAGGCAGTTTTTTAAAAGCATCCCTAAGGGGGCACTTAATTATGATGCAAGACTTAAGGCAGGATTTTCTAAACAGGAGTTAATGATGCTAGTGCAGAATCAGAATATTCTAAGTACACCATAAAAGAATGGTTTAAAATAAACCAAACTTAATCACTCTCTAAATAATTTTATATAGATAATAGCTATCCCATGTCTACTATTCGTAAAGTTGTATTAGCCTACTCTGGAGGGCTGGATACCTCCGTTATCCTAAAATGGTTACAAGAAACATACCAATGTGAAGTTATTACTTTCACTGCAGACATCGGTCAAGGTGAAGAAGTAGCACCTGCCCGAACAAAGGCTGAAAATCTTGACGTAAAAAAAATCTATATTGAAGATTTACGAGAAGAATTTGTTAAGAATTATGTTTTTCCTATGTTTCGAGCGAATACTTTATACGAAGGGGAGTACTTACTAGGTACCTCTATTGCTCGTCCTTTGATCGCTAAAAGACTAGTAGAAATTGCCCATGAAACTGGTGCTGATGCAATTTCACATGGGGCTACGGGTAAAGGCAATGATCAGGTACGCTTTGAGTTGGGAGCTTATGCCCTATCTCCTAATCTTAAAGTAATTGCCCCTTGGAGAGAATGGAACTTAACATCAAGAGAGACATTACTTGCCTATGCAGATCAGCACGGAATATCTATTGAAGGAAAACGAAAAGGAAAATCCCCTTATTCTATGGATGCAAATTTATTGCATATTTCCTATGAAGGTGGGTTGCTAGAAGATCCTTGGTGTGCTCCTGAAGAATCCATGTGGCGTTGGACTACTTCTCCAGAAAAAGCCCCTGAGCAACCAGATGAAATAGAGCTTGAGTATCGACAAGGGGATATTATTAAAGTTAATAGGGAATCTCTAAGTCCTGCTAAAGTATTAGAAACTCTAAATCTCTTAGGAAATAAACATGGAATCGGGCGGTTAGATTTAGTGGAAAATAGATATGTAGGAATGAAATCCAGAGGTTGCTATGAAACTCCTGGGGGTACCATTATGCTAAAAGCCCATCGAGCAATTGAGTCTTTAACTCTAGATAGGGAAGTAGCTCACCTTAAAGATGAACTCATGCCTCGGTATGCAAGCCTAATTTACAATGGATATTGGTGGTCTCCTGAACGGAAATTATTACAGCAGCTTATTGATTCTTCTCAAGCCACTGTAACCGGGCTTGTATCTCTAAAATTGTATAAAGGTAATGTGATTGTATTAGGACGGCAATCAAAGGAGCATAGCTTGTTTATGCCACAGATTGCAACTTTTGAGGAAGATGCAGGCGCTTATAAGCAACAAGATGCTGAAGGATTTATTAAGCTTAATGCCCTGCGACTACGAATTGAAGCAATGAATAAGTATCAATCTTAACGTCTAAAGTAGAGCTAAATTTCTTTTGCTAGCTGTGCTGCATAACCAATATAATTATGGGGAGTGAGTTTAAGTAGTTGCTCTTTAGCATCTAATGGTAAATATAAGCTAGCAATAAATTCCTGTAGGTGGTGCTGAGTTATTTTTTTCCCTCGAGTAACTTGCTTAAGTTTCTCATAGGGTTCTGGAATTCCATAGCGACGCATTACCGTTTGGATTGCCTCAGATAAAACTTCCCAATTTGCCTCCAGATCGTTATCCATTTGTATTTGGTTGGCTTCTAGTTTTTGTATCCCTCTAAGGGTAGCTTGATAGGCTACCAAAGAATGGGCAAACCCTACCCCTAAATTCCTCAGCACAGTAGAATCAGAGAGATCCCGTTGCCAGCGAGAGATAGGTAGTTTTTCGGCTAGATGGGTAAAAAGGGCGTTAGCAATACCGATATTGCCTTCTGCATTTTCAAAATCAATTGGATTGACTTTATGAGGCATGGTAGAGGATCCTACTTCATTTTCGATTACTCTTTGTTTAAAGTAACCTAATGCAATATATCCCCAAATATCTCGGCAAAAATCAAGCAGAATAGTATTAAATCGACTGATGCCTTGAAAAACTTCCCCCATGTAATCATGAGGCTCAATTTGGGTAGTGTATTTATTCCAAGAAAGCCCTAGCTGAATTACAAAATCATGGCTTAATTCAAGCCAGTTAATTTCAGGGTAAGCCACTTGGTGGGCATTGTAATTACCTGTTGCCCCATTAATCTTTCCATAAATAGGAATTTCTTTGATCTTTTCATACTGCAATGATAAGCGGTAAGCAAAATTTCCCATTTCTTTACCCAGTGTAGTAGGTGATGCTGGTTGACCATGGGTACGTGCAAGCATAGGAACTTGTTGATAGCGATGAGTAAGATCCTGAATTTGCCCAATGAGCAATTCCATTTGAGGAAAGATAACTTGTTCTAACCCATCCTTCAGCATTAACCCATAAGCAAGATTGTTAATATCCTCGGAGGTACAGGCAAAATGGATAAATTCACTAATATTTAGTAATTCAGGACAATTTTTAAATTGCTCTTTTAAGTAATATTCTACTGCTTTAACATCATGGTTTATGGTTGTTTCTATCTCTTTAATTCGTTGTGCCTGCTGTTCTGAGAAATTATCAATAATAGAGGCTAGAAATTGCTTAGATTCCTCGTTTAATTTGGGTACCTCATGAATTTCATTACAGCTACTTAATAAAGTTAGCCATTGAACCTCAACAATAACTCGATAGCGTAGTAACCCATATTCACTAAAAATTGGACGTAATCTATCTACTTTATTAGCATAACGACCATCAATAGGAGAGAGGGCAGTGAGAAGTGAATAATCCATTAAAAGTGTATAATAAAATTTAATATGAAATTAAGGTGTTACACTAAAGCACTAATATAAAGAATATCGTTTTATATCCTTATAAATAATAGATATGAAACTTAATATAAAAAAGGAATCGAATGAGTTATTTATTTATTTTTAGTTTACTCTTGTCAAGTATGTGTATCTTACCAATGCGAATCTCCTATGCTAGAAAAATAGATGATATCCAGCAAGCAACATCTCAGGAGGTAAGCAGTTGTGAATTTTTAGGTCGTGTTCAAGGATTTTCAGGCTGGGGTAAAACCATCTCTAGACAGGAATATAATAAAGCAAAATATATCGCTTTGGAGAAAGCTGCAAACCTTAATGCAACGCATATCATATGGACTCGGCTTCCTAGAAGTTATTCATCTCCTTATGCTTATGGGAAAGCTTATAATTGCGATCATCAGTTACTGGCTAATGATTAGCTATACAAGCTCTCCCAGCTATTTTAAGAAGTGAATTTAAAGATTCACTTCTTAGGCTTGGCAATAAGTGGGTACCCAACTTTGATCGATGAGCTTATCGTCCATGAGGCTATAGTCAAAATCAAGCCCATCTTGGATCATTTTCTCTACATTGAACAAGTATTTTCCTTCTGGAACGCAGCTTCTAAAGAAATAACGATACCATGCTGGGGTAGTTGCTTTTGCGATTTTCACTTGCATTGGGCTTAGGAAATTTCTCCGCTGGCCTAAGTGGGCAAGCTCATCAATAGTAATCTCATATAAAAGCTCTCTTAGTCGTTGTGCTGCTTCAGGCTCATCAGCAAACACATCATCAATTAAAACATCTAAATGTTTATAAAAAGTAGTACCCATAAGCTCCATATTAAAGGCTGGCATATCTTTAATTAGACCGGGAAGGTGAACAAAATAGTAATAGAATTTTTGAGTAAAAGGACCAAAGAGCGCCCACTCTGCTTTATCTAGGTTGAACACTTGTAACATCTCATAGAAAAGACGGGCATGGCAAAACTCCTCTGCCATATGTAGACGGCTAATTTTCTGGGTAAGTTTTTTAGAATCTGCCATGACAGGTTCTGCATCCCAAGCAGCTGTAATGCCAGCCCATTCATGGCGAGCAAATTTATATACATTAGTAAGCCATAGAACTTTACGATCTACTTTACTAGGATCATCCTTGAATTTCATATAATTACGATAGAATGCTTCCTTATCAATAGGGTTCTTAGCCCGTACTGGATTATCCTTAAAGTATTGTAATCTCGCTTTTTTTCTAACTAAATCTTTTTCTTCTTCTAAAAGCCCCCCAGTATGCTCTTGAGTATATTCCCAATAACTTTCAAAGTTTTTTTCCATTTCTTCAGGAGAAGCAGGTGAAAAAATGGAACGATATTTTCCTTTCTCGGACATTCTCTTTAGTCTCCATTAAGTCAAAACAAACTTAACTCGGTTAGATAGTATACCTATCTTAATTTTAAAATCCCCATTATAACTAAGATACGGGTACATGTTTATGATCAAGAAACAGGATATAGATACCTATTCTTAAAATTAGATTAAACACATTATATCTGATACTTAATCAATAAGTTCTATATTTTAATTGAAAATAATTCTAATTTTGCATTCATTAAAAAAATGGAATTTTTTAAACTAACCATAAATAAAAACTTATGGTGACAATATAAAAAATTTAGTTTCATTTTATGATGAACTATAGGAACATAAAGGCTAGGTTTTGAGTTAAAGAGCTATTATCCTTAGCTGCGACCTACTAATTAGTTAATTAATTAACGGAGAATAGACATTATGGCAACTATGGCCGAAGGAAAAGAACGTTATAAGTCTGGTGTTATCCCTTACAAAAATATGGGTTATTGGGAACCAAGCTATCAAGTTAAAGATACTGATATAGTCGCTATGTTTCGGATTACCCCTCAAACAGGGATCGAGGCAGAAGAAGCAGCTGCAGCGGTTGCCGGAGAATCTTCTACCGCTACTTGGACGGTAGTATGGACTGATCGCCTTACCGCTTGCGAACTTTATCGTGCAAAAGCTTTCCGAGTAGATCAAGTACCTAACACTGGAGAAGGTACTAAAACTGAAGCTCAATATTTTGCTTATATCGCCTATGATTTAGATTTATTTGAGCCCGGCTCTATTGCCAACTTAACTGCCTCTATTATTGGTAACGTATTTGGCATGAAGGCAGTCAAAGCCCTTCGCTTAGAAGATATGCGTATTCCTGTTGCTTACTTAAAGACCTTCCAAGGTCCAGCCACAGGTGTTGTAGTAGAGCGTGAGCGTTTAGATAAGTTTGGTCGTCCACTGCTTGGTGCTACTACTAAGCCAAAATTAGGTCTTTCTGGCCGTAACTATGGTCGTGTTGTCTATGAAGCCCTAAAGGGTGGTCTTGACTTCGTTAAAGACGATGAAAACATTAACTCCCAGCCTTTCATGCACTGGCGTGATCGCTTCCTTTACTGTATGGAAGCTGTAAACAAAGCCTCTGCTGCTACTGGTGAAGTCAAAGGGCATTACCTTAATGTTACTGCTGCTACCATGGAAGATATGTATGAGCGTGCTGAATTTGCTAAAGCACTAGGCTCTACCATTATTATGATTGACCTAGTTATTGGCTATACTGCCATTCAATCTATGGCCAAGTGGGCACGTAAGAATGACATGATTCTCCATCTCCACCGTGCTGGTAACTCCACCTATTCACGTCAAAAGAATCATGGCATGAATTTCCGTGTAATCTGCAAATGGATGCGGATGGCAGGGGTGGATCATATCCATGCAGGAACTGTGGTAGGTAAACTCGAAGGTGATCCACTTATCACTAAAGGATTCTACGATACCCTACTTGGGACTTATGTTCCACAAAACCTTGAACATGGAATTTTCTTTGACCAAGATTGGGCTTCTTTAAACAAGGTTATGCCTGTTGCTTCCGGTGGTATCCATGCCGGTCAAATGCATCAACTCCTTCATTATCTTGGTGAAGATGTGGTACTTCAATTTGGTGGCGGTACTATTGGTCACCCACAAGGTATCCAAGCTGGAGCTGTTGCTAATCGTGTTGCTCTTGAGACCATGATTATGGCCCGTAACGAAGGTCGTGACTATATGAAAGAAGGCCCACAAATTCTTGAAGCTGCTGCTAAATGGTGTTCACCCCTTAGAGCTGCTCTAGATACTTGGAAAGATATTACCTTCAATTACGAATCCACTGATACTGCAGACTTTGTACCTACTGCTACTGGTAGCGTTTAATAAGATTAGGAGAATACTCAATTATGATGACCAATCACGGAAATCGTCTCACCCAAGGGCAGTTTTCTTTTCTGCCTGATTTAACTGACGATCAAATTTTAGCTCAAATTAAATATGCTCTAAAAAACAATTGGGCAGTAAACATAGAATACACCGACGATCCCCATCCTCGTAACACCTATTGGGAATTATTTGGCTTACCTATGTTTGATCTTAAAGATCCTGCTGGAATTTTAATGGAGATCAACGAGTGCCGTAAAACTTATCCTAATCACTATATTCGGGTAACTGCCTATAGTAGTGTTCGTGGTACTGAATCTCCTGCTATGTCCTATATTGTCAACCGTCCTAAGAATGAGCCTGGGTTTAGCTTAGTACGTCAAGAATGGGAAGGGCGTAAAGTCCGTTATACCGTCAGTAGTTATTCTGCCCAAAAGCCAGAAGGTGAGCGGTATTAATTTCTACTAAACTTCTTTATCACGGGTCTTATAAAAAAGACCCGTGATTCAGTTAGATATCAAAGGAGCAGATATCATGAGTCATGATAATAAAAATACAGGTGCGGTTTTAGCTGAAAATTCATCGGTGGATTTAGATGCTGAATTTAAATCCTCTAATATCCAAGAGGTTTTAGATCGGCTAGATAAAGAGCTTATCGGTTTAAAACCTATTAAAACCCGTATCCATGAAATTGCTGCTCTTTTATTAGTCGATCGGTTACGTAAGCAATTTGAGCTTCTCTCTGAAACGCCTACTTTGCATATGAATTTTACTGGCAATCCAGGTACAGGTAAGACTACTGTTGCTGTACGTATGGGGGAAATTTTAAAAAGACTAGGTTATGTACGGGAAGGTCATTTAATTACCGTAACTCGAGATGATCTTGTAGGTCAATATATCGGTCATACTGCTCCGAAAACTAAAGAAGTTATTAAAAAAGCCATGGGGGGCGTGCTGTTTATTGATGAAGCTTATTATCTTTATAAGCCAGAAAATGAGCGGGATTATGGCCAAGAATCTATCGAAATCCTACTGCAAATCATGGAAAATAATCGAGATGATCTCGTGGTTATTCTCGCAGGCTATAAGGATAAGATGGATCGGTTCTTTTTAAGTAACCCAGGAATGCGTTCCCGAATTGCCCACCATCTAGATTTCCCTGATTATACTCCAGACGAGCTCATGGCGATTGCTAGAATTATGCTGGCTAACCAAAATTATCGCTTTAGTACTGAAGGAGAGAAAGCATTTGCAGAATATATTCCAGAACGAATGAAACTTGAGCATTTTTCTAATGCTAGATCTATTCGTAACGCCCTTGATCGTGCCCGTCTTCGTCAAGCCAATCGATTATTTGCATCTCGGGGTAAAAAATTAAATAAGATTGATTTGATTACTATTGAAGCAGAAGATATCCGAGCCAGCCGTATTTTCAAATAGATAAGTACTAAGATAATTAATTTCTGTAGATAAAAAATAATAATCATTAGCTCAAGAAAGTGGTATAAATGAAATAATCGTTTAATAATATAGATAGCTTTGCTATTTAGGATAGATAGGGAGGAGTAGGTTGTGAATATATATGATAATGACAGCAACGAACTATCACCCCTTCGGACAATGCCGAAGACCATTGATGCGGTTCATTTTAATCGTGTTCGCTTAGCACTACGAAGAATCAGCAACCCCCTACAGATACCATTACCTAAGCATCGAGGTCTTTTGATGCTCCTAGATAATAAAGAATGGCTCTGCGTAGATAGCTTTCATGCAGATCGACTCATTCTTGCATGGCGTTCTTTTGATACGAGCCATAGGCAAGGGATTCATGAACCTATCTCCTGTAAGCTTAGCTTTTATCACATGCACGCAGGATTAATCATGGGATCGGCAATTGAACACCTTAGCCAAACACTTGCCCAACAACTTGAGGAAGTACGTCCTCATTCCATCAAAGAAGGAAAGACTTCCTCTATCGCTTAATTATTTCTACTAAAAAACTAATATGCTTTAATTAAAGCGCCCGTTTTTAGATAGCTTATATTTTATTTACTCTCTTTCTTATTTTGAGCTTCATAGGTTTGAATAAAGCTATTAGCTTCATCAATCGCAGATTCCATTTCACTTACTAATTTGCTCACATCAGTTTTAATTCCATCTAAACTACCCTGTAAAGAAGCAATCGCTTTTGCATTTAAGTTATGCTTTAAAAAAAGCACTTGATCATGGAAAGTAGTTAGGACTGGATTCATTTTTGCTGCGGCCCGTTTCATAGATTGCAACAACTTTTCGTAATGTGCTCGAGTTTCAATCAGTTCCTGCCTGCTTTGTGCTTTTAGCGAAGCATTACTATACTGCTCTAGTTCTCCTTCCCATTCTGCAAATAGGGCATCGGCAACATTTTCAACAGATTTAATTCGGTTATTGACTGCTTTAGCTTTTGATTCGCTATCTTCATACTCTCCATTCATTTTTTTATACATCACCTCCAAGTCCCCACCATCAAAATTAACGACAGAAGAAAATTGTTCGAGAGCTGATTGGAATTGATCTTTAGCGTCTACTTGGGCATCTCTTACTTTTTCAACTCGGCTAGTAAGAATATCTCGCTTCTGAACGCCAAATTTTTCCATAGTGTTGTAATAAACAGTCTCACAACCCATGAGAAATAAGGTGATAATAATAATGTTGAAATAGCGAACTTGATTCATGGTGGATACAAAATGATTTATGAGAGTAACAATTTACTTATTGTTTAAATTTTTTAGATTTAAGCTATTAAAGTAATAATAACAAAATGGATAGAAAGGGAAAAATTTTTATATTAGGGCTATTTACTTTAAAAATAGCCCTAAATTTTTTAGACTAATCCTTCAATTTTAAGTACTTGTTGCACTTGAGCATCTTGCACTAAGGTATCATGAAAGCGTTGTAAGTTAGCGTAGGGCTTAATCCCATCCTTGAGTGCTTTATTGCCCCATTGGAGCATAGGAAGGGCATAGGCATCTACTGCAGTACGCTTATTGCCTACAATGTGATCTTTACTATCAAGGTGATTTTCGAGTAACTCATAGCGCTTAGCGATTAATTTTCTTGCGGCAGCACGAACAACTTCTAGATCTTCCTCATCCTTAGAAGTGGTATAGCGTTGAGGAA
This sequence comes from Candidatus Nitrosacidococcus sp. I8, assembly GCF_945836005.1. Lineage (NCBI taxonomy): Bacteria > Pseudomonadati > Pseudomonadota > Gammaproteobacteria > Chromatiales > Chromatiaceae > Candidatus Nitrosacidicoccus > Candidatus Nitrosacidicoccus urinae. The sequence goes on from NZ_OX241534.1 coordinate 597,894, forward strand.
AATAGAAAGGATAGAAAGCAGGATGTAAATCCCCCGTCATAAATAACAACCAACGATCAAACTCGGCATTTCCACGTAAAGAACCGTCAGAGCCTAAATTTGATTTAGGAAAACGATTGGTTAAATACTTAAGAATTGCACCTGACTGGGTTAAGGTCCAGCCTTCTCCTGTATCTAATACCGGTACAGCACCTGCGGGATTTAATTTAATAAGTTGTGGACTACCAATCTTTACTGCCTCTGCCCCGTAAGACTCTCCAATCCACTCAAGCACAATATGAGAAGCTAAAGAGCAAGCTCCCGGTGAATAATAAAGCTTAATCACTATTAATCTCCTTACCAAAATCAAATTCATGTGTTTTGGCTAAATATTCATCAAGAAGCAATAAAAATATCTTTTTGAATGTTTAACCAGAATAGAAGCCACTTATTAAGTAGCTTAATAAAAGTATAGAGTGAAATACAAAACTTGGCTAATAAGGTCTTTAATCCCTTGAATTTATACTCTTTAAGTACCATATACTTTAATGTTATAGCATTTTAATTTTCTTAGGCTAAGGGATAAAGCGATGAAACAGCGACAGGTCATTCAAACCGTACAAGGGCGATCCACTTATGATGGTGCCGGAGTACACATTAATCGAGTGATGGGTACATCTCAATTACTTCAATTAGATCCGTTTTTATTATTAGATGAATTTAAATCTGATAATCCAAATGATTATATTGCAGGATTTCCCGATCACCCTCATCGAGGATTTGAAACCGTCACTTATATGCTTACAGGGCGGATGCGTCATAAAGATAATCAAGGAAATAAGGGATTGTTGACTGCAGGTGATGTGCAGTGGATGACAGCAGGTCGTGGTATTGTTCATTCAGAGATGCCAGAGCAAGAAGATGGATTATTGTGGGGTTTTCAGCTTTGGGTTAATTTACCAGCTCAAGATAAGATGACTGCCCCCCGTTATCAAGATATTCAATCAGAGCGTATTCCTATTTTTGAAGAAAATGGAGTAAAAGTAAAAGTGATTGCTGGAGAAATCAATGGCTATAAAGGACCTGTAGATGCTCCTACCACCCAGCCTATTTATTTGGATATGGAATTACCACCTCAAGCTAGCTATAGCTTATCTTTGCTTGATCACTATAGTGCATTTATTTATGTTTATGTAGGATCTGCTCAAGTAGGTAACCCTATTAAAACGATAAATCAAGGCACCCTTGCGGTGCTTGATTCAGGAAATACAATCACCATAACTACAACAGATGAATCTGCCAGATTATTATTTATCGCAGGTCAACCACTTAAAGAGTCTATTGTGCGCTACGGACCTTTTGTCATGAATAGCAAAGAAGAAATCCAACAGGCACTTGCAGATTACCAATCGGGTATTTTATAAAAAATTTTATAAGGGATTTTTATTTTCTGAGTTCAATATGACAAAAAACGACATTTTTAGTCATAACCTGCCTATTTAGGTCAGTAAAAATACCTAGTATTTCTGGGATAAAATACATAACTAATTGATTAATCTATTTAAGATAAAATTGGCACGGTAATTGCTTTATATTTTATCGAGTACTAAAGTACTTGGTAAGATGGTTTTCAAAGGTAGCATAAATTGCCTTTGTTTTGGCTCCTAATCGTGGTGTATTAGGAGCCTTTTTTTGCTCAGAAAAAAATATCCTGTCTTTTTTTATTCCTATCAAAAATAAATCTCCCCTATTTTCCGCCTGCAACTAGCTTTTAAATAAATTTTTTGAGTTAAATTTCTCTACTTCCTTGATTATTTAAGATCATGATCTATAGTTGACAATTGATATAATAAATACAAAATAGTGCATCTTATCCAACGCTTTAGTGTTTTGTATCAATACACTATGGAGACTTGGATTAATGAAAGTAACGAAAATATCTGCTGCACTCGCCTTGAGTACAGCTTTTACAATAAACGCTCACGCAGCCCCTTTAGTCTCAAATGGAGATTTTTCTCAGTCCACCTATAGTACAGCCAGCCAAGTAGGCGATAGTGGTACCACATCTTATGGACAAGGACTCGCTGGCTGGACAGCGACTGGTTATACCATTTGGTATCCTAGCGTA